>JAIRNM010000231.1 GCA_031258055.1 Bifidobacteriaceae bacterium | reverse complement strand
CGGGCGTCGTATGCTTTCCAACCGCGTCTAAGCGGCCGCGCCTGGCCTTGGCAGGGCGGCGACCAAGTCACTTTGCGCCAGGCCCTAGACCGGGCGTTGCCCGATCCGCGCAACCAGTTGACCAGCCGGAACCGGTCAGGCTCGGTCCAATCGGTAGTCGAGTTGCCCCAGGCGCCTGGGCTCGCCTGGCTACAAGGCTCCACGAGATCTTCTTTATTTGGCCGGACTCTTCGCGAGGTCCCCGACAAGCAAGATTCGGTTCATCCATCAGAGTTGCGGTGGCCGGGCGTGCTGGGGCGGCGCGCGGGTGCTCGGAGCGGGCGGCTGACCGAGTTGGCTGGTCCGGACGGTCGGAGGGTCTGGTTGTACTGGCCGCCGGGCCTGGTCGCTGGGACGGCGCTGCCGCTGCTGGTGGTGCTGGACGGTGAGATTTGGGTGGAAAACCAAGACTGGGCGACCACTTTGGACAACTTGATCGTGGATGGGCGGGTGCGGCCTTGTTGGGGTGTGTTTGTGGATTCGGGTGGCCGCGAGCGGCGCTGGCAGGAGTTGGGCGCTGACGGAGCCGGGCTGGCTTGGCTGGCCGACCGGCTGGTCCCATGGGTGTGGGAAGAATGCCCGGTCAGCCGATCAGCGCGGGATGTGGTCGTGGCCGGGCAATCCTTGGGGGCGCTGACCGCGCTCAGGGCAGTGATCGAGCGGCCGGACCGGTTTGGCGGCGCTATCAGCCAATCGGCTTCGCTTTGGCAGGTAAGACCAGAGGAGCTGCTGGCCGGGTGTGATGTCTCGACGGCGCGGTTCTACATCGAGGTTGGGACCCACGAATGGGTGCTCAAGGACCCGAACGCACGTCTGGCGGCGTTGTTGGAGGGCCGGGCGGCCGAGGTCCGTTTCGCGCCCTACAACGGCGGCCATGACTACGCCTGCTGGCGCTGTGGCCTGGCCCAGGGCGTGGCGGCCCTGCTCGGCTAGCGCCAACGCCACGGCGCGTACCGCTAACGTCACCGCGGGCGAAGTTGCAGGATCTCGCTCAGCGGCTTGGTTGGTCCCCATCGCTGCGGGCCCAGGCCTATCCCCGCCCGTCGTTGAGACGGGCGTAACGTGTTGTTCAACAGGTTCCGAAACCAGCTCCGACCAGCGCTGACTGGCGGGTGGTGGAGTAGGAGTCGCCGCCGTCCCCGCCCAGCAGCAAGCTCCGGTCGGCGTGCAGCGCCGTGGCGTGGGCAGCGGCTGCGACATCGCCGCGTTCTAGGGCGGACAGGATGGCAGCGTGGTCCTGGAGACGTTCGGCGTGGCTGGCGCCGAAGGTGATTTCGCCGCGCCGCTGGGCTGGGCGCAAGGCCGCCATCACGCCGCTGTAGAGGCTAGCCATCAGCGCACTCCCGGAGGCCTCGAAGACTAAGTGGTGAAACTGTCCGGGCATGGTGCCGCGCCCGGGGGTGCGGGGAGTATCCACCCCGGCGCCCAGATCGCGCTGGTGAGCTTCCCTAAGCTGCTCCAATTGGCATTCAGTACGGTTGACAGCAGCCATCTGGGCGGCTTCGATTTCGAGCGCTCGGCGGTAGCTCATGATCTCCGAGAGCGGGAAGTCGCCCACAAAGTCCGTGATGACAGAACTTATTGGCGTGCGCGAGCGCACAAACGTCCCCCGGCCCGGCAGCGTCTCCAGCATTCCCAGGTTGGCCAGCGATCGGACGGCCTCGCGCACAGTTGTCTTGCCAACGCCGATGAGACGCTGAAGCTCTGGCTCGGTCGGGATGCGGGAGTTCACCGTCCATTCGCCCGAGCCGATTTTCTGCCGTAAGAACACCACCGTCCGTTGTGCCAGGGGCGAACCGGTGGTGGCTGACATGACGGGTCCTCCTTGGCGGTCGGTCTTTTGGCCGCTGGCGCTGGGCCGGTCAAACAGGCGTCTTCGCAGGCCGCGGGCCGCAGGCGGTCCCGACCAGTTTAGCGCCGCCCGCTTGTGGCCCAGAGAACCGTCTGCCGCGGCGAGGCGGCCCGGCAGTCGCCGGGAGTCAGCGGTGGCCGATGCCGTGTGGTCGCGCCCGCCATAGGTTTGATCGACAATACGCTATACTGGATTGGTGGGTACTGCTGCGGAATTGCTGAG
Organism: Bifidobacteriaceae bacterium; assembly: GCA_031258055.1. Classification (GTDB taxonomy): domain Bacteria; phylum Actinomycetota; class Actinomycetes; order Actinomycetales; family WQXJ01; genus JAIRTF01. Next base: position 3,192 of record JAIRNM010000231.1, on the reverse strand, counting down.
GGCGGCCCGCTTGGGCGCGGCCATGACTCAGCGCGAGTTGTCTGCCCGCGCAGATGTCGCCCAAAGTGTCGTCAGCGCCTACGAAAACGGTCGGCGCGAGCCGTCGGTGCCGACTCTGACCAAGCTGATTAACGCCACGGGTCACCGCGTTGGTTTCACGCTCATGGCGCCAAGCGCAGGGGCGCAACCGAGTCGTCGGCCCGAGGTGCTAGGCAAGCGCCGCGCCATCATGGAGGCGGCGACCCGGCGCGGTCTGACAAATCCGCGATTGTTCGGCAGCGTAGCACGGGGTGAAGATCGCCCGGACTCAGATGTCGACATACTCGTGGACCTGTCCCAGGACTCCAGCCTGCTGGACGTCATCGGCCTGGAATGCGACTTGGAGGAATTGCTCGCCTGCGAGGTCGATGTGGTCCCGACGAGCGGGCTGAAGACGGCCATGAAGCAGCGGGTCCTGGCCGAGGCGGTACCGCTGTGACCCGGCGTGAAGCGGCCTGGCTGGCGGATGCCGCCGCCGCCGTCGCCGCGATCAGGAAGTATCAGGCGCGCGGCTCCTTGACTGACGAGTTGGTCTTCGATGCTGTGCGAATGCGCTTGGTGGAGATCGGCGAAGCGGTCAAGTCACTGCCGACGGAGTTGACTGGGACGGAGCCCGGCGTTCCTTGGCGGGAGATCGCCCGGATGCGTGACCACTTGGCCCACCATTACTTCGATACGAATCGTGAGTTAGTCGAGCGAGTGTTGGCTCGAGACCTGGCGCCACTCGGTGAAGCGATCCGGCGCCTGGCGACGCAGTTATCTGAGACCGATCCGCCGTCGCTTTGAAGTGGTAGAGGGCGTCCGTCAAAATTTCCGGTGTGTGCCGTGTCACAGCGGTACCGCTTCAGCCACGATCCGGTCCCGCAAGTCCGGCCGCAACGCCGAATCGGGCAGGAGGTCGACCTGGACTCCTAAAATGGCTTCCAGATCGCGCTCTAAGCCACCGAGCTGCATCAAGCTGAGCGGCTTGCCCATTGTGAAGAGCAGATCAACGTCAGAACCGTCATGATCGGTACTGGTTGCCACGGAACCAAACACCCGCAGCTTCGAGCCCCCAGCGCGCCGTATCAGGCGCTTTAGCTGTGACCGGTTGTGGCGGAGCCTCAGCGCCAGCTCCGAAGTGCCGTGGAAGCGCACTAGACGCGACACCTCTGGCTGGCTGCGCCCAATTTCCCGGGCGATTTGGGCTTGCGTGACGCCTTGAGCGGCGGCCTGTCTTACGGCCGCGACCAACTCCCCGCGAGCCCGCGCGACCGTCTCATCGCTACAACGCGCCACATCCGTCAAATTTGCCGACACGCTGCAATTATAGCATTGCCTATAACTTGGCGGCGACCCCGCCTCGCCTACCGTCTGGCGCGGTGAGACGTCCCGGCGGACACTGGCTATCAGCGGTGGCCGATGCCGTCTGGTAGCGCCCGTCGTCACGGGGAGTTGACAAGTGGGCATACAACAGATGAGACTTAGCTAAGGCTTGCCTAAGGCTGTTGGTGTCGGGGGCGCCAAGCGGGTGAGCCAGCCCTGATCTTCAACCAGACTTGCCTACCTCCGAAAGCGGTGTTGACCAATGACACGAACCGAATCGACCAGCCCTCGCCACGCTGCTAAACGGCATCGCCCCTCTCGCGGCGGGATGGGGTACCGGCGGCGCCTAGCGGCGCTAGCGGTCGCCTCTGTGGCCTTGACTGGGCTAGCCGGGCCGCTGGCCTGGGCCGACGCCCCGGAACCGGCCACCCCGGTCATCACCGTGCAACCGGTCGGATCGACTGAGCCGCTGCTGGTCGGCGACACGATCACCCTGAAAGCCGAGGCGACCGGCTACCCCGAGCCGACCGTGATCTGGAAACGGTACATAAGCGCGTCTACCCCGAGCAGCACGACCGTCTGTGTCGGTCTGGTCGATTGTGTTTACGGCGCTGACGTGACCAGGGCGCGTTCGTACTGGTTCACAGCGACTTTCACGAACGCGAGCGGCAGCGTTGTTTCCGACAGGGTCCAAGTCCAGTGGATCGACCCCGATGTCACCACGACGGCCCACCCGGCGGCAGCCCGGGTCTTGGAGGGTCAGCCGGCGATCTTCTCGGCGGGCGCGGAGGCGAGCCATCCGGACATGCCCGCCCCGACCTGCCAGTGGCAGTCGCAGGCCATCGGTGAGACCACGTGGGTCGACATAGATGGTGCCACCGGGTCGGACTTGGTGCTGCCAGACGTGGTGCTGGAGCTCGACGGCTCGCAATACCGGTGTGTTTGGACGACCTACCACCCAGTCACCGGCGCGGCGATAACCAAGAACTCAGGCGTCGCGACTTTGACGGTTCTGCCGACGGGCACGTTGATGCCCGTGATCACCAAACAACCCGAGCCGGTCAGCGTGACGACATCGGCCACCGAGGCGGTCTTCTCGGTCGAAGCCTCGGGCGGCAGCGGACCGTTCACCTACCGGTGGCAGTACCGCGGGAGCGGCCGCGCCTGGTATGACATCGGGGAAACCAACGCGACGCGCAACGACCCGACTGTCACGATCAAACTCCCGCTGGCCATCAACAATTTTGGGGCCTGGAGCTTCGACAAGAGCATGCAGAATGCCGATGGGACTTTCCGGGTGGTGGTCAGTGATGGCACCTACGAGACCACCTCGCTTGTCGCCTCGCTGGAGGTCACCCCGACGCCGTTGGAGATCACCACCCAGCCGACGGACAACAAGGCCAGTGAGGGGGCCGATGCCGTCTTCGAGGTCAAGGTCTCGGGCGACACGGGCGAAGCTACCGCCCAGTGGGAGGTGTCTGACAACGGGACCACTTGGACCGCGTTCGCCGTCGGCGGCGCGGATCCCGGATTCACCGGTTTGTACCGGTTGACGGTGCCTGCGGCCGACATCGGCGAGGGCACGATTTGTTGGTACCGCTTGGTGCTGACCGGCCCGGTAAACACGGTGACGTCGGACGCGGCCAAGCTGACCGGCCTGGGCGTCCTTGAGCCGACCCTGACCACGGATAAGGCGGTTTACTCCCCAGGTGAGGCGATCACATTCAGCGGCGACGACTGGGACGATGTAGCCGGGTTGACCTATTGGCTGGCGACTGACGGCACCTATGGTTGGCCCAATGTTGTCAAGATTGAGCCGTGGGCGCACGCGGCCGCTGAGTGGGTGGT
>JAIRNM010000376.1 GCA_031258055.1 Bifidobacteriaceae bacterium | reverse complement strand
TCATTTTGTCGGTTTTGACTTTGGCCTTTGCGCGTCCCGGTTTCGGCGTGTCGTGTAGGGGACTGTGGAGCACTCCGATAGAATTGGGGATAACCAACCCAAGGAGGCGCCAGATGTTCATCAGGACCATCAAGTCGAAGGGGACCGGTAGGCACTACGTTTACAAGGCCGAGTCGTACCGGGGCGCCGACGGTGTCAACCGGCAGCGCCTGTTGGAGCGGATCGGCATCTTAGAGGAGATGGAGGTGGAAGACCCTGGCGTGATGGGACGCCTGCGGGCTGAGGCGGCGCGGGCCAACGCGGAACGCCAGGCCCGGATCGTCAACGTCCCGGCGGACCTGGACGCCCCCAACGATGGCCTGCCTCCCGTGAACGTCGGCTGCCAGATAGCGGCTGCGGTGCTGGGCCAACTGGGCGCTGTCCAGGCGGTGCGGGCGGCGACCCCGGGCGCGCGGGTGGACGCGGCCAAGGCGTTCAGGCTGCTGGTGGTCGGGCATATCGTGTTCGCCGGCTCGAAGCTGCGCACGATCCGCCGCCAGGGCGAACTGTTCGGCGTGCCGGGCATGTCCCAGGACTCCGTGTACAGGGCGCTGAAACACATCGGGCGGGCCCAGGCCGAAGTCCAAGACGCCGTGCACAGGAATGTGACCGGCAAGTGGGGCCGGGAGGCGACCTTGGCGTTCTACGACGTGACGAACTACCACTTCACCTCCGACACTGAGATGTCTCCGCGCCGCAAGGGCTGTTCGAAGCAGCACCAGACCACGCCGATAGTCCAGATGGGGTTGTTCATGGACTCAGCTGGGATACCGATCTGCTACAAACTGTTCGACGGGAACATCCCCGACTGCGTCACGCTGGAGCCGATTCTGGCCGAGGTCAAGGCCAGGTTCGGCCTGGACCGGATTGTCGTTGTGGGCGATAAGGCGATGAACTCCCAGCACAACACGTACACGCTGGCCCAGGCCGGGGACGGGTGGATCTTCTACAAGTCCGCGCGCGGCGCGTCGAAGAAGGCCAAGAAGTGGCTGGTGGACCCGGCCGGGTGGGTGACAGACCCCGCCACCGGCGTGAGGACCAAATCGAAGACCGAGCCCAGGGTGGTGAGGGACCATGACGGGAACTCCCGGACCGTGACAGAGAAGATCGTCGCCCGGTATTCCCCCGTCTATGCCGCCCGTGACGCCCATGTCAGGGCGAAGATGGCCGCCAAGGCCGAAGCGATGATCAAAGACCCTGCGTCGTGGCGGGCGTCGAACAAGAAGGGCTCGAAGAAATACGTCCGAGAGGTCAAAGTCGACCCGTCGACCGGGGAGATCGCCGACGCGGACGCGCCGACGCTGGTGTTGGACCAAGAGCGGTTGGCCAGGGACGCCGAGTTGGACGGCCTTTACATGGTCTGCACCTCGGAGACGTCACTGACGGACCAGGAGGTTTCCGCGAAGTACCACGAGCTGTGGCAGATCGAGGAGAACTTCCGGGTCTCAAAAACCGACCTGAAGGCCAGGCCCGTGTTCGTGTGGACGGCGGAGTCGATCGAGGCGCACTTCCTGATCTGCTTCACCGCCCTGGCGGTAGTCAGGGTGTTGGAGCGGGCGACCGGTGGCCAGATGTGCCCGGCCGGCGTGCTGGAGGCGGTCCGCTCCACGCAGGCAGTCAGCGTGGGCGGTGGGCTGTTCAAGATGATCCGGGACGGGCGGGTCTCCGAATTGGAGGAGGCGTTGGGCGCCGAGCCGTTCGACCGGAACTGGGCGACCATTGCGGCGATCCGCGCCCACGGGCGCGCGTTAACGCGCGCCGCGAAATAGTCCCCTACACCACCCGACACCCCAAATCCCCATGAAACCCCAGATCAGAGCCCCTCAACCCCAAGCCCAACTGCAAAAGTCGGGATTCATGAAAGGCCCTCGGCTAGCCGCCCAAATCAACACCGCCGCCTCCGCCGACGCTTCCCCCTAACCGCCCCGCTGACTAGCCGAGGTCCCGCGACTGCGCTTCGCTCCGCGAAGAGATGGCAGCGCGAGGGTCGAGGAATACGCGGATTGAGTCGCTGGAAGCGCGTTTTCCTCGCACGGGAGCGGTCAAGTGGGGTCAGTCGAAGTGCGTTTACCTCGCGCGGGAATCATGGAAACGGACCTGAGACCAGGTAGACCCTCCGCGCGGGCCGACCGCGATATTGTGGGTTGCCATGACCAACACCCCCATTGACCCGACCACCACGCCAGCTTGGGCAGCCCTCGACACGCATTGGCGTGAACTCGCCGCTCAAGGCGGTGGCCTGCGGTATTGGTTCGCCTCGCAACCCGACCGGGCGGCGCGATTCACCTTCCAAGTGGCGGACCTGCGGGTTGACGTCCAAGAACCTGATCCAACCAGAAACCCTCCAACTGCTCCTTGAACTGGCCGAGCAGGTCCGCCTGCCCGGGCGCATTGAGGCGATGTTCAACGGCGAACACATCAACGTGAGCGAAAACCGCGCCGTTTTGCATACCGCCCTTCGTCGGCCCAGCGCCGCTGGAGCCAAGTTGGGCGCGGCACTGGGCGCGGGGCGGAAGACGGCGGCGCAAGGCGATTGGACGGCATCGGCCACCGAAACCCCCGACCTGATCGTGGACGGGCAGAACGTGACCAACGACGTGGCGGCGGAACTGGCGAAGGTCTTCGCCTTCGCGGCGGACGTGCGCGAGGGGCGGCGGACGGGCGTCACCGGGAAGCCTTTCAACACGGTTGTGAACATTGGGATTGGCGGCTCGGACCTGGGGCCGGGCATGGTCTACCAGGCTTTGACGGCGCAGCACGGGCTGATCCAAGCCCGTTTCGTGTCGAACGTGGACCCGTCCGACATCGGTGACACGCTCATGACCTTGGACCCCGAAACCACCTTGTTCATTGTCGCCTCGAAGACTTTCACCACTTTGGAGACGCTCACGAACGCACGGTTGGCGCGCGGCTGGCTTTTGGAAATGCTCGGCGCCCGCGGTGTGGTCACCACCGCCCAGCAGGCGGCCGATGCCGTCGCCCAGCATTTCGTCGCCGTTTCGACCGCCACAGACAAGGTGGCCGCTTTCGGGATCGACCCGCGGAACACCTTCGGGTTCTGGGATTGGGTGGGCGGACGCTACTCGGTGGACAGCGCCATCGGCACGGTCTTGGCGGTGGCGTTGGGGCCGGAAGTGTTCTGGGAGCTATTGGGCGGTTTCGCCGCTGTGGACGCCCATTTCCGGACCGCGCCCTTCAGCGCGAACGTGCCTTTGTTGATGGGGTTATTGAACGTCTGGTATGTGAATTTCTGGGATGCCCGCTCACATGCGGTCTTGCCGTATTCGCAGCATCTGGCCCGGTTCCCCGCCTACTTGCAGCAGTTGACCATGGAGTCGAACGGCAAATCAGTGCGCTGGGATGGCTCGCCGGTCACGACCTCCACCGGCGAGGTTTTCTGGGGCGAGCCGGGTACGAACGGTCAGCACGCTTTCTATCAGCTACTTCATCAGGGAACTGATCTGGTGCCAGCCGACTTCATCGCTTTCGCGAACCCGCAAGTGCCGCTAGTCGACGGCCAGCAAGATGTCCATGAGTTGCTGCTGGCGAATTTCATCGCCCAGACCTCAGCCTTGGCTTTCGGCAAGACGGCTGAGGAAGTGCGGGCGGAAGGCACCCCCGAAGACCTG
>JAIRNM010000152.1 GCA_031258055.1 Bifidobacteriaceae bacterium | reverse complement strand
GTACAGCTTCTCCGGCGGCAAGACTTCGTCGCACGTCTCGACCGGGTCGGTTTCCGGGTCTTGTCCTGGGCACCAGTAGGGCCGCAGGTCGCGCGGGTCGGTGGTGGTCACTATCCGGGTGTTGGCGGACGAGTTGGGCAACAGATCACCGACAGCGCAGACAATCACGTAGCCGGTCTCGAATGAGCCGCTAGTTACCTTGCAAGTGGGGGACAGCGTTCCGTCTAGCGTCAGGCCGGCTGGCAGCGTGTCGGTGAGGGTGGTGTTGGTTGCCTCAGACGGCCCGTTGTTGACGGTTGTGATGGTGTAACCAACGTTGGAGCCGGTGTAGGAGATGTCATCATCAGCCAGCTTGGTGACCGCCAAATCCGCTCGTTGGACTACGTCTACTTCCGGCGTGTCAGTCCTCGGCGTTGGATGGGCCGGATCGACTGGCGGCGTGTCGGACGTTACAGTCGCCGTGTTCTTCGCTCCTTTGCCTTGGCTGATTTCAGCCGTGGTGTCAGGGTCGATGCTCCCATAGACATAGACCGACACGATGTGACGATTCTTGGAGTCCGTGCTAGCGGCGATGGTTCCAATATCGCAGCGGATGCCGGTCGGCGGATTATCCGGGTCGATCGGATCGCACGTCCCTTGGCCGGTGTTGACCTGGGTGGGCGTGAAACCATCAGGCAAGTCATCGGTGAGTACAACGTTGGTCGCATCGGCTAGCAGGCGGTCAAGCTGCTCTGAAGCATCCTCAGTGGCTGGCACCCAAAGGTCGATTCGGTAACCGAACTTCTCGCCCGCAATGTAGGCTTCGTGCCCGTCTGGGTCCGTGAACGTGCTAAGAGCCGTCTTCTTGATGTTGAGGTCAGTTCCAGGAGCGCCGATTTTCAACGCGCCCGTGTCGTAGTTGTTCGTCAAGTCGCGGTCATGCGTGGAGGTTGAGACCTCGGCGAAGCCACCAGGAATGTGGCCGTCGCCGCAGGGGTTCTCGCGGTCACAGTCCGGATAGTCCCCCTCAGATTCGGACGGACTGATGGAAAACGGGATGGCGAACCAGAACTGCGCTCCGGCCATCAGCCTCCCATCGGCCACGGGCATGTTACAGACGACCTGCTGGTTGACGGTGGTGCAGCCATCCGGCAACTGCCCCTTATTGGGAATGGCATTAATCGCCACATTGGAGGTGCCGCGCACATTGAGGGCATCAGCCGGACCATTGTTTATCACATGGACTAAGGCGTACCGCAGCGAACCGGGACCTGTGTAAACCGGCTGCGTTAGGCGCCAATCGTTCGGATCGGTGATCGCCACGTAGATAGTCTTGTTGGGGTCGGCCGGGTCCGGTACCTCGGCCACGCCATAGCCGATGGCGTAGTCCAGTTGGACGTCGGCATCGGCGCTGACAACATCAGTGACGGTCGCGGTGTTGTTGACCTCCGACGGATCTGGCTCGTCCGCCGTGACCGTGGCGGTGTTGGTCAGCACAGTGCTCTGGGGCAGGTCGGAGTTGGCTTTCACGGCGATTTTCCAGGTCTGGGTGCCGGTGCTCCCGGGGAAGGGATCCATGCTGGCTAGCGTGCAAGTCACTTTCTGAGGGTCTTGACTGTCAACGGCGCAGCCGGTCGGGTTTGACGCGACGAACGTCAAGCGGTCTGGCAAAGTATCCGTCACCACTACGTTATGGGCCGTCGCCGGGCCGAGGTTTCTTACCGTCAGCGTATAGACGTTGGCGCCTGAACCCGCCGGATCGCCGGTCACGCCCGCTTCAATCCCATTCGAAGACTTCGTGATGGCTAAATCGGCCGGTGTCGGACCGCCGCTGTGAGTCCATTTAGCTACGTTGTTGTCTTCGTTCGGGTCCGACGTGGGCGAAGCGACGGTGGCCGTCTGAACGGCAGGATCGGGCACTGTGCTGGTGGCGTTAGTTCTGACCACTACCTCTACCGAGTCACCTGGGTCGAGATCACCCAAGGAACAGCTAAGCCAGCTCAGGTTGCAGGATGCCCCCACAATGGCGGTGGCGGTTAGGCCGGGCGGCAAGACGTCGGTCAGCGTGACACTACGGGCGTTGGACGGGCCATTGTTAACCACAGTGATCTCGTAGAGAACCGTGTCCCCCACCCCGGGCACGGTAGTGCCCGGGGGACTGCCGTTGATGCTGGCGGTCTTCGTCACAGCTAGGTCAGCGCTCGGAGTGACGCCAGTGGGCCAGCTTGGCTGGTCCGGCTTCGGGCTGGGCGGCTCGGGGCAGGCGGAACCGCCGCAGGTGATCTTCGCCGTGTTGGTGAACGCAGTGGTCTGCGCCGGATTCAGCAAGGCACCGGTGATGTTGATCGTCACATCGCCACCAGCCTGGCCGGGCGAATCCGGTCCGGGCAGAGTCGGAATGTCGCACGTCACCTTCTTGCCGACAATCGCGCAAGTGCCGCGACTGGTCGTGACCTTGGTGGAGCCGTCAACGGACAGCGCGGCGGGCAGGTCATCGGTGATCTGGACGGCGGTCGCGTCCGAAGGACCCCAGTTGATCGCCTTGATCGTGTAGTCCACACGACCCCCCGGCGTCGCGTTGACCGTCCCGGTCTTGGTCAACTGAATATCTGAGAGCGGGGCGCTGGGCGTCACCCTGGCCTCGGTGATGTTGTCACCTTGATTCGGATCGAAGGTGCCTGACGTAACTGCGGCGTTGTTGATGACGGTCCCAGACAGCACATTCGCCGGGATAAAGCCCGTCACCGTGACTTTGGCCGTTTCGCCCGGCTTGAGGCGCCCGTCGGGGGAGTTCACGGTGCATTGCACCGCCGTCGGCAATCCCTGCGCGCCGGGGCATGTCACCGCCACGTCGCCGCCGCCGTCGCTGGCGCTGGTCAGAGACAGCTTGGAGGAATCAGCCACCGTATCGGTTATAACCACGCCGGTCGCATCCGACAAACACTTCGACTTGTCGTTCGGGTCGCATTTGTTGGTCACAGTCAGAGTCCACGTAACTTCCGCGCCTGGCGTCACGGACTGAGGGGTTGGCGTCTTTTCGATCTTCAAATCCGCTTGATGAGTCATCGGGATTGAGAGCGTGTCAACGTTATTCGTCAGGTCGGGGTCAAAAGAGGTAGTCGTAACTGAAGCGATATTGCTCAAGCTGGCGGCGGTCGAATCAGAATTTGGCGCGCCCTGAATTTCTACCACCGCGCGCTGGTGCAGCGCCAAGTCCGGTAGGTCACAAGTAACCGTCGCATTTTCACCAGGCGTCGGTGTTGCGCAAGTGCCGCTACCGCCAGTCGAGGGAGTGGGGTTTTCCAACCGCCAAGTCACACCGGTCGCGGTGTAATCAGTCGGCAGCGGGTCGGTCACTTTGACGCCCGTAGCCCGCGACGGTCCGTCGTTCGTCACAGTCAAGGTGGTAACACCGGTCTGGCCGGCGATGGCCGGTTTCGGGTCCATTTCCTTGGTGATCTTGACATCGGCTTTCAGCCCAACGTCAATCAGCGCAGCGGGCGGATCGTAGACGGCATCGAGCTTCTCGGTGTCCGTGGTGTAGGCGAGGTGGGCGGTGTTTCTGACCGTTGTGCCGCCGGCATCCTCGTTAACAATCGCCCGGAACTGGAAAACGGTCGCGTCAAGCACGTTCAGACGGCCGCCGCCGCCCGAGTTATAGGCTTCCGCGTCGGTCCCCAAGTTGATGCACAGCTCCCGTGTGGCGGCATCGTACTTGGCGAAACTGGTGCCGTCGTCCTTGAGGTTGACCGGTGTGTCAACCTTGTCATCGGGTGTCCCCAGCAGCCAAAGCGAACCCGGCAGATATTCCACGCCGGGAGGCATAGTGTCGCAACCGACCGCGTTTATGGCGTGGTCTTGGCCGGTGTTGGCGAACATCACCGTGTACTGCAAGGTGTCACCGGGATTGGCGGGCTGCCTGGGCGAGGAAACGTTGACCACGTTCTTGGTTGATGACGTGAAATCAGGCGCGTACAAGTTGATCGCCAAAGCCAGTACACCGGGGTAGTAGACATCCCCGGCTGATCGGAACGAGAACTGGGCACTCGTCGCGCTGTTCGGGATAGTGCCAGACGCGTCCAAGTTCTTAATGTCAAAGCCGAGCATGTTCTTGTAATTCGGGTCACGAGTAGCGACCGAAGCGCCGGCCAGAGAGTTAACGGAATCGAAGAAGTTCGATCCGGGTGACATTGGGGTGGCTAGCTGGGTGTCCTTGACCGGGGTCCCGCCGGGGCCGGTGCTGGTCAGCCGTGTGAAGTCACCGGTCTGGGCCAAATCGCCCTCGTAGGCGACCATCGATAGCTGCACGTCAACCGGGCCCGTCTTAGGCGCCAAGAAGTCTGTGAGCGTGATATTGGACGGGTAGTTGAGGCCAACGGTTTGGAAGCCCTGGTACACAGTCAGGTTGCGTAAAGGCAGGCCCGGGGCGGAATAAGCGACCACCAAAGACCAACCGGCGTAACGGTCCAGTCCGGTCCCGGATTCAACGTTCGCGCCCCAGTAGTAGCCGTTTCCACCTTTGGTGACCAGATCGGTCACCTCCAGGTAAGACTGGTAGGCGTTCTTTTGGCCGCTATTCTGGGCTATCACTTCGCCCGTCAAGTCAAGATAAGCCGATTCATTAGGCAATTTAAACTTGATGGTGCCAGCTTTGGCGGCGTTACCAGCTCGGGTCGTGGCGCTCCCGCTGGTAGTGCCCTTATCCAGGCGCGCCCCCCAATACAGACCGGCGAACAGCACAGTCGCGCCAGTCGGGAGGTTTAGCTCGGACGATGACGAGTTATAGGTCGCCGCGTCAGTGTCCTGGTCTATGTCGACCATCCGGAAGTCGTTGTTGTCATAGACGGCCCCGGCGCGGGCGTTGGGGCAGACCCCCACCGTGCTAGGGCAGCTAAGTAAACTGTTTCCGATCGCGACGATCGCGCCGTTGGCGTTCTGGCCGAAGACCTTCGCGAAGGGCCGGGTCGTTGGTGGAGGGTCAGCGCTGGCTGGAATGAAACCCATCAGTCCCACCAGTGCTACTACTAACACGGCAGTTGTGCTGATCGCTACGCGCCTAAGAATGCTCTTCATGATTTCCCCTCGCAGCTAGTAGCCCGCGTATTGGCTGTGGCAATCGTACTCAGAAATGACAAGCCTCGGTTATCCGAAGTCCTAACCGGGCGTCCCCTGTGGCCACGGCGGCAATAACCAACCGATGAAGGAGCCAAGCGTGTGGCAGACCCCACCTAGTGTACGGAGCCCTCCCCCCGCTCCGTGGGCGCCGCGTCGCCGCGTCTCAACCTCTGGCGCTCTCGCTAGCTACCGACTACGGCGATTGCCTCGGGTCCGACCAGCGGCAACAGGCTGTAGGGGCCGGGTGGACGGCACCGGGCACCGCGACGGGAGCGGTGGCTCGGACGGCATCGGGAACCTAAATAGCGGCCCCTAAGCGAGCGAATCGAGGAAAGAACGGGAAGGAATGAAGAACAATTGGCCGGTCTCAATGCTGGAGAAACGCAATAAGTAATCTCCCTTGGCGAGCATTTGGGTGAGCATGTCTTTGGTGACGAACCAGCGCCGGGAGTAGCCGATGAAATAGGTGCCCGTCCGGCCGCTCGCCAGATCGGAAAACGGCACATTCATCCGGACGATCTTCTGTTCCACGCCGTCCCATTCGATTTTGGAGGCCACGTTATGGGCGTTGGGAAGCTTTTCATCGTCTTCGAGCTCCAAGTCTGAGAACTTGCGGCGGCCGACCGCTCGTTCTTGTTCTTCGACCGTTAAGCCGCGCCAAAAGTCCATGTCATGGACCCATTTCTGGGCGAAGGCATACGAGCCGCCAGCGTGGGCGGGGTCTTCATCGCCGACGATCGCGTATTCGGCGCTGTCCGCCACATTGGGTGCTTCCGTGCCGTCGATGAACCCAATGATGGCGCGCCCCTCCAAATACCTGAAGCCGGTTGTCTCATCTAAGATTGCCGCCATCGGTGCGAAGAAGACCCGCAGCTGGTTAACAACCTCATAAAGCACCGCCTGCTGGTTGGCCCGCAGGTGGAAGAACAAATCAGCCGGTGTGCCCGGCATCTCGAAGCCCCCACCGCGCAAACCTCTAAAGTCCTCCAGTTCTTTCGGCTTGGCCACCCCTGGGAAAAGATAATCCCAGGCCTGCCAACTAAAACCGAAGGCGCACTTGAGGTCGGCCTCTGGGCAGCGAATCCGCATGGAGTTGAGGATCGAGGCGAGCCGGTCGGTTAGCTCCGACAGGGCTGCCTTCTCCTTGGCCTGATCCTTACGCCTGAGCGCCAACGTCATGAAGACAACGTTTTGGCCCGCGTCCTTATAGACATCCTGCGGCCTGTCAATAGTGGCTGTCATCGGTTTTCCTCCTTGTACCCGGGCGTATTCTGGCTGGTCGGCGATGTGCGGATGGTTCCGCGGTGATGATCTTGGGGGGTTTGATGACCCTTTGACTGCCACTTACCATACCCCTGGGTAAATCCACTCACGCCCGCAGCCCGCGGGCGTGCCAATACGCCGATACTCCGTCCGACCGCCAGTAGTCAGTCAGAACCGATTCACCCTAATGCGGTTCACAAACCGCCCCCAGGCCAGCGATCAGGCCATAGTGCTAGCATTGCTGGCAGGAGGTTGGTTGTGGCGACTTTAACTATTCGCAAAGTTGACGAAGGAACCCATGCGCGTTTGCGCGACCGGGCGCGGCGGCACGGCCGGTCGACTGAAGCTGAAGTGCGGGCGATCCTTGACGCGGAGGTGAATCGGCCTGGGACCAACATTCTTGTGGCGCTGCACCAGGCCGTTGGCGCTGCGGGCGGCGTCGAGCTGGATATTCCAGCCCGGAAAGACAGACCACGGGCGGTGGACCTGTGATCGTCGCTGACACCAACGTCGTGTCGGAACTGATGCGTCCCAAGCCCATGCAGGCGGTGGTGGAGTGGACGTCAAGCATTGGCAAGACTGGCGTCGGCATCACCGTGGTTACTGTGACCGAGATTGAGTATGGTTTGGCCCGCCTGCCCGCGGGAAGGCGCCAGCGAGACCTGGCTGCGCGGTGGCGCGGCGTTCTGCGCGCCTACGCCGACAAACTCCTTGATTATCAGACGGAAGATGCCCAGGCCACAGCCAGTATCTTGGCTGAGCGC
>JAIRNM010000129.1 GCA_031258055.1 Bifidobacteriaceae bacterium | reverse complement strand
GCTGTTGTACTCATCCAGGTGGGACACCACCATCTCAACAGCACGGTCCTTGACCTGCTGCGGGTAACGCTTCGACATGAAACAATCCTCTCAAATCCGAAGCGGCAACCCCAAAGCCCACCCGGGCGAATAGCGCGGCCAGGAACCCGGCGCCGACATCGTCATCACGAGATCCCGCGACCAAAGGGTCTGTGAGGATGACATGGGTGGGCCGCGCAGAATGACATGGGTGGCTGGGCGGGGAGATCACTGGGCGCCGGTAGGTTAGGGGCGTGGCGAGGCGAGCGAGAGCTGGGACGCTGGCCGGGGTTACGGTCGGGACTGTCGTGATTGCTCTGACGGCCTGCGCTAGCCCTGCGTCGGCACCGGGCGAGTCGTCTGCTGCCCGCGGTGCCACGTCGTCATCTGTCAGTGGGGACAGCGCGGCGGCGACGGCATCGGGCACTATCGACGCGGGCGAACCGAGCCAGCCGGTTGTTCCGCCCGTCGACGCCAGCCCAAGCGAACCGCCTGACTACATCGTTGAAGCGCACTGGGAGGAGACCGCCGAGGGGCCAACGCTGGTGGTCACGCCGACCGAGGCGGCGCGGGCGGCCGCGGGCTCCTACGAGGCGGGAAGAGAAGGCTGGGAGCAATTGGTCAGCCGATTTCCCGATCCGCGCCTGGATGAGGCGGCCGCCCGGTTGCGTGACCAGTACATCTGTCACCAACAATTCGCCACCATTGATGAACCAGACAAACCGACCTGGGACCTCGAGTTGAATCGGCCCGATGTTGGCTACCTGGAAACAGCCAAAGCGCTCTGCAACCCTTGACGCGGCCCCGAAGCCATCCCGCGCGAAGTCGCGGGATCTCGGATCATGGTGGACTTCGCTGCGCGGGTGGTGGGCCGGATGGCGGGACGCAACACCCGCTCGGCCCAAAGTGAACGATCCGACCGATAGGTTTGACGAGTCGATTGAACCGATCTATTCTTTAGATGTATCGCATTGATATATCTGCCCCATCGAACAACCTGAGTTGACGAAAAGCGAGGACAGCCGCGTGCGCAACCGCTCCCGGATGCTGGAACTGGCCATTTTGGGTCTGCTCCATTCCGCTCCGATGCATGGCTACCAGCTGCGCAAGCGCCTCAATGAAATGCTTGGCCTACTGCGGCCCTTCTCCTACGGCAGCCTCTACCCATGCCTCAAGACCCTAGCCGCTCAATCGCTGATCACGTCTTCTTCCCAGTCTTCTGACGTCCTCAGCACCGGTCCTACCTCCAGGCGCGGACGTATTGTCTACCAGTTGACCAAGGCGGGCTCTGCTCAGCTCGAGTCGCTTCTTGGCGAAGCTGGGCCGGCCAGTTGGGAGGATGAGAACTTCGACGTCAGGTTTGCCCTGTTCGCACAAACTGACGCCGAAACCAGACTGCGCATCCTGGAAGGCCGTCGGCTGCGAATGGCTGAACGCCTGGACGGCGTGAACAGCGCAATTAAACGGGGTCGTCCGGCTGACCCCTACACACAGGAGTTGCAGCGCCACACGCTGGAACAAATTGAACGCGAAGTGCATTGGCTCGAAGATTTGATCGACTCCGAGCGTGGCGCCCGCCGCCCCCAACCCCGGGCGGCGTCATCAGCCGATCTGGCCGTTTTGCCCGCCAAGCGCGCGGCCAGTGGGAACCCAATCAGCAAGAACGAATAACACGAGGAAGAAGGAATAGAAATGAGCCCCATCCGGGTCGCAATAGCAGGCGTTGGAAACTGTGCGGCATCGCTGGTCCAAGGCGTCGAGTTCTATAAGGACGCGGACCCGGATTCGACCGTGCCCGGTTTGATGCACGTCCAATTCGGCCCCTACCACGTCAAGGACATTGAGTTTGTGACCGCTTTCGATGTCGATGCCGCCAAAGTTGGACTTGACCTGTCTCAGGCTATCCTCGCCAGCCAGAACAACACCATCAAGATCGCGGATGTCCCTTTCAAAGGCGTTGAAGTCAAGCGGGGCGTGACTCTAGACGGTTTGGGGAAGTACTACCGCTTGACGGTTGAGGAATCTCCGGCCGAGCCAGTTGATGTGGTTAAAGAACTGACCGACAAAAAAGTCGACGTGCTGATCAGCTACCTGCCGGTGGGTTCCGAACAGGCCGACAAATTCTACGCGCAATGCGCGATTGACGCTGGTGTGGCGTTCGTCAACGCCCTGCCAGTCTTCATCGCCTCTGATCCGGTGTGGGCGGCGAAGTTCGCAGAGGCGGGCTTGCCGATTGTCGGCGACGACATCAAGTCCCAGGTTGGAGCCACTATCACGCACCGCGTCCTGGCCCGGTTGTTCGAGGACCGGGGGGTGGTTCTTGATAGGACCTACCAGCTCAATGTGGGCGGGAACATGGATTTCAAGAACATGCTTGAACGTGAACGCTTGGAGTCGAAGAAGATTTCCAAGACCCAGTCCGTCACCTCGAATATGTCGCACGCGCTGCCAGAACGCGATATTCACATCGGCCCGTCCGATTATGTTGCCTGGCTCGACGACCGCAAATGGGCCTTTGTCCGGCTGGAGGGACGGGCCTTCGGTGAAGCACCGCTGAACCTTGAGTACAAGCTGGAGGTTTGGGATTCTCCCAACTCAGCCGGCATCATCATCGACGCGCTGCGGGCCGCGAAAATCGCCAAGGATCGCGGTATTGGCGGCCCTGTCATCAGCCCGTCCACCTATTTCTTCAAGTCGCCGCCGGAGCAGCATGAGGACCGCGAGGGACGCGAACTGGTCGAGGCGTTCATCCGGGGCGACCTCGAGCGCTGACCGGGCGGGGTGCCTGAATGATGTCCAAATACTGATCTGATCGATGTGTCCCAAGTCACATTGCCTTTAGGCATCTAGATTGGGCTCATGACTGCCGCGACAGACACCAGACAAGCGCCCGCCGCAGCTACGGCGAGCCAGACCAATTCCACCAGCGCTACCGGGGTCCCCGCTGAGCCGCGCTTGCAGCCGGGCTGGGCACCGACAGGCGCTCAGCCGCCGCGAGCCGGTTCGCGCCGGGCAGCGGTGATTTCTCTGCTCGTAAAGTCCGGTTGGGAACCGGAGCAGGTGGACCGGGACTACCAGCTCCGTCCGCCAACCGACCCGCCGTCGGTTTCCCGCCTGCAT
>JAIRNM010000112.1 GCA_031258055.1 Bifidobacteriaceae bacterium | reverse complement strand
TTGGCCCAAGCGCCGTTGCGGCGCAGCAAAGCCTTGTCTCTCCGCGACACGGTGGATTTGGCCAGCACGGCTTCGAGGGCGCCGCGCATGACGATCACGTCTGACCGCTTGTCCTCCTCTAGGGGGAAGTAGCGCACCATCGTCAGGCTATAGCGGTGACGGGGCGTGGCCGGATCAATGTCCGCCGGATCGACCGGCGGTTTCACCAGGTCGGGGCGCTCTTCCGCCAAGGCCCGCACTAACGCCTGGTCGACGGGGTCCTCGCTACCGGCCGAGGTCACCGCCGCCAAGCCGAGGATTACGCCTTCACTCAGCCGCCCGACTGTGAACGAACCGCCGATCTGGATCTGCGGCTCGGTCTTGGCTGGCTCGTCGGCGGCGACCCCGGACGCCGGTTTCACCAGGTGCTTCGCCCGGGCGGGCGGCGCGCTGGTCACGACTCCACCGCCTTCAATTCGTCGCCGGCCGGGTCCAGGACATGGACGGCGCAAGACATGCAGGGGTCGAAGGAATGAATCGTCCGGAGCGGTTCCAGAGGCTGGGCGGGATCCACCAACGGGTGCTCACCGTTGCCCGCCAAGGATTCTTCGTAGGGGCCCTGCTGGCCGTCAGCATCGCGTCCACCAGCCAGCCAGGTGGTCGGAACGACCGCCTGATAGCGCGCGACTTTTCCGCCCTCGATCGTCACCCAGTGGCTGAGGTTACCGCGCGCGACTTCAACGAACGACATGCCTGAGGCCTTCGACGGCCAGGAACTCGGCTCCCAGCGGGTCGTGTCGAAGACGTCGATGTCGCCGCCCTTGAGGTTGCTGACGAAGGTCGGGAAGGTTGCCTCGGCCAGAATCTCGGCTGAGGTCAGGCATTCGACGGCGCGCGCCAGGATGCGCCCACCGGTCGAGTTTAGTTGGTCCAGCGTGATGCCGAGTTGCTTAGCGGCGTCATCGACGATCTCAACCGTCCGCGCGTGACCGCGGGCGTAAGCCAGGATGACGCGCGCCAGCGGCCCCACCTGCACCGCCCGGCCGTCGTAACGGGGCGCCTTGCACCAGGTGTATTCGTCGCTGTCAGCCAGCCAGGAGTAGGGCGGTTTCGGGCCGGTGTAGGCCACCGTCGTCTCGCCTTCGCTGGGCTTCAGCCCAATGTCGCCGCCTTCGTAGGAGTACCAAGCGGAATGCACCCATTCCTCGATCTTGTTCGGGTCGAAGGGTTGGATGTTATTCAGGTCGCCATCGAAGATCACGCCCGCTTTGACCTCGGTGTGGGCGGAAGTGAAGTCCGAGTCGGCCGGGTCCCCAGCGAACGTGGCGCCCGACATACCGACAGCCAGATAGTTGTTCTGGGCAGCGCCAATGTCGAAGTAATCCTTGTAGACACCGGCGATGGCCAGAGCATCGGGCACGTAACAGGTCTTGACGAACTCCAGGGACTCCGCGATCCAGACCCCGATCTGGTCCACCTGGACCTGGTTGATCGACTCGGTGTGGTTCGGGTCGATGGAACAAGCCATGCCGCCGACCAAGAAATTAGGGTGCGGGTTCTTGCCGCCGAAGACGGTGCCGATCCGGATCATGGAGCGCTGGAACTCCAACGCGTCCAGATAGTGCGCCACCGCCATTAGGTTCGCTTCGGGCGGCAGCCGGTAGTCCGGATGCCCCCAATAACCGCCGGTGAAGATGCTCAACTGGCCAGAGTCCAAGATGCCCTGGACGGTGTCGCGGACCTCGGTCATACGCTCCAGGGTGTTTCCCTTCCAGGTAGAGCCGATCGCCTTGGCGAAATCGACCGCCGCTTGTGGGTCGCCCTCAGCCGCTGAAGCGACGTTCACAAAGTCCAAAGCGTGCAAGTGGTAGAAGTGAATCACATGGTCCTGGACTTCTTGCGAGCCGAGCACCATATCCCTGATCAAGCGGGCCTGTTCAGGCGGGTTAGAACCGATCGCGTTCTCCACCGCCACAATCGAGGCGATCGCATGGACTGACGTACAAACCCCGCAAATGCGCTGCACAAAAGCCCAAACGTCGCGCGGGTCGCGCCCTTGGACGATCTCTTCTAGACCACGGTATTGGGTGGTTTCACTCCAAGCCTTGGTGATCTTGCCGCCCTCGGTTTCCAACTCGATCCGCAGGTGGCCTTCAATGCGGGTGATCGGGTCAATCACAAGTCGTTCAGCCATGGCTCATTCCCCCTCTCCGCCGGCCTGTTCGGGCGGTGAGGTTGGGGATGGCGGTGTCCCGACGGCATCGGCCGCTGGGCTTTCGTCGCCGAAGGCCGCCAACGGCTCCGTGAGCTTGAGTTTGCGGCCGGCCGAACGCCTCAGCGCGGTCAGTCCGGCGTGAACACCGACCCCGGCCACCGTCGCGCCGACCAGGCCCCAGCCGATCTTCTCGGCGGTCGACTCCACCCCTAAGCCCTTGACGTCCGGCAAGACGTGGTAGAACGGCGTGAAACGGTCGAAGAAGTCCTTCTCGGTGCAACCGATGCAGGGGTGGCCAGCGCCGATCGGCCAACTGGTGTGTAGGTTCCACTGGAAGATGGGGCAAGGGCTGAAGGTGGATGGGCCCTTGCAGCCGACCTCGTATAGGCACCAGCCCGCGCGTGCGCCCTCGTCATCGAATGAGCGGACGTATTGACCGGCGTCGTAGTGAGCGCGCCTGGGACAGGAGTCGTGGATGCGCTGCTCGTAGGCGAACAGGGGGCGGCCTTCGGCGTCGGTCTTGGGTGGAGCGTCGTGGGTCAGGAGGTAGCTAACGGTGGCTGTGATGACCTCGCCAATCGGTGGGCAGCCAGCCACGTTGATGACCGGCTTATCGCGGATGATCTCATCAACTCCAACCGCGCCGGTCGGGTTCGGCTTGGAGGCCTGGACCGAACCCCAGACGGCGCAAGCCCCCACTGCCAGGATGGCTGTCGCCTTTTCGGCTGACTTGCGCAGGACCTCTTCGGCCGATTCGCCGCCGATCGTGCAGTAGATTCCTCCGTCTTTGAGCGGGATGGATCCGTTCACCACCAAGATGTGGTCCTCGGCGTTGGTGTCCGCCAAGGCTTGGTTGGCCGCATCGCCAGCGGCGGCCATGACCAGCTCGTTGTAGTTCACAGACAGCAGGTTGAGCACGACCTCTTCGACTGTGGTGCCACCGGAGCGGAGCGTTGACTCCATACAGCCGGTGCATTCTTGCAACTGCAGCCAGACCACGTTCGGTTTAGTGATGGCCGCTAAGGCCTCTGCCACTTCCTCCGCCCGCGCGGGCCGGGCCCCGGCGCCAACGGCGAAGATCCCAGCCAGGACACCGCAGTAAGCCAGGAAATCGCGTCTTGAAACCCCCGCCCGGGCCAAGTTTTCGCCCAGCGTGGGTTCCCGCCATCCTTCGAGTTTGTATGTCACACCCTTTGCCTTTCGCTCTTTCAATTAGGGGATGAGTCCGCGGCTCGCAACCAGGGGGACAAACGTCGAAACGGCTTCATTGCTGTGCCCCGAGGAATCTCTTGAAACTCTACCAATGTTCGATGCCGTCGCCGGACCTTCGTCCCGTGCTCGTGTCGTCGCGTCGCCGCCCTTAGGGCTCGCGCTAGGCCGGGTTTGGAGGTGGGCCCGGGGTCGCTTCGGGGTATGCGAACAGGCGCTTAGGTCGTGGCCAGGCGCCGGGCACGCAGCAAGGGAGCCGCCGCCAGCGCCAGCGAAGCGCAGACCACTAGGCCGATCAGCCCAACCAGGCCAACACTCAAACCAGTGGCGCTGCCGTAGTCGGCCAAAGCGCTGGTCTCGAAGGCGTGTGAGCGGGCGGCATCGGCAAACCCAACTGTTTCGGCGGCGGATTCCAAGCCGTCTGGCCAACCCGAGGCCAAGGGGGAGAGCAACGCCGCCGCTACTACCGCCAGGGCGCCGAGTGCGAACACGGCCGGGCGGCCAGCCACCGGTCGGGCGTCGATGGCCGCGAAACCGGGGGACCAGGCCGCCACCGCGCCCACCACCAAGCCGGTGATCAGGCCTTCCCCCAGCCCGATCAGGGCGTGCAGCCCGAGCATGGAACCGGCTAGCTGGCCGAAGGCTACCGGGACGGTTCCGCCAATGGCGTACAGCAGGCTGAAAACGGCAGCCGTGACCGGCACGCTGACAACCCCGCCGAGGGCGGCGACGGCGCCAATCTTGACCGCTCCGCGCGGCCGTGCCCGTTCCACCGCCCAACCAGTCAGCGTTGCGACCACCGCCATTAGCAGGATGTTGGTCCCAAGGGCGGTCAATCCGCCGTCCGCGAAGACCAAGCCTTGGACAAGCAAGACGGCGGTGACCGCCAGGATTCCGCGGGCCGGTCCCAACAGGGCAGCCGCCAGGGCGCCTCCCAGCAGATGGCCGCTGGTGCCAGAGGCGACCGGGTAGTTCAACATCTGCAAGCCGAACACCAGAGCTGTTGTGGCAGCGAAGGCGGGCGCGCCGCCGTGGTCCTTTGCCGAGGCCCAACTGAACCTAGGCGCGGTCGCTTCCGGGTCGCTGACGGGCGTTTCGTGTCTGGCTTGCCTGACCGCCCAGACGACGGCGCCGACCGCTAAAGCGCCGGTCACCGCGGAGGTCGGGTCGTTCAAGAAATGGTCTGGCACATGCATGGTTTCTCCTGGCTCAGTCAGTGATGGGGGTGGCCGCCGCTGCGCGGCCTAAAACCTGAGTCTATCGTCCCATGGCCAGGTCCAGAACCGCTGGCGCCCGATGCCGTCCGCTGGGCCGCTGCCCCCCGCTTGGCGAGCGTTGCGTCTAACGGTGGCGGTGGCGGCGGCCGGACTCTGAGATTAGTGGCTATAAGTATGCCTTTCACGCCACGTATAGCCAGCTATCTGCCCCCAGAGCGCCCATCAGCCCGGATGCTAGGCTATTTCTGTAGTTCTGGGTATACTTATAGCCAGTTATAGTAAGGGGAAAGGCGATGTTTGTTGGCAGGACCGAAGAGATTGGCGTTCTCCGCACCTGCTTCGAGGCGGAGGGATCAAGCTTCGTCGCCGTGTACG
>JAIRNM010000096.1 GCA_031258055.1 Bifidobacteriaceae bacterium | reverse complement strand
CATATGCCCCCACCGTCACTACCAGGTCGTGGATTAGGGCTGTGATAGCTGACACGGCCATCGCCCAGTTCCGGAAGTAAATAACCATGGCCACAGCCACGAGCACCAGGAAAATGATTGAGCCGCGCAGCGCCTTGCTCGAAACGTCCGATCCCCAAGAAGCCGAAACCATCTGGTTCGACACGTCCGTAGTGGCGACATCGTAAGCCTCGGCCAAGGCCTGGCGCAGCTCCTGGGTCTCCTGGTCGGCTTCGTCTTTCGATTCGGCCAGTTGAACCTGGACACGCACACCGCCGTCGCCGAGCGAAGTCACCTGGGGGGAGGCGTCTGCGCCGAGGACGTCGCGGACGGCACTGAGCGCCGGTCCTTGTTCGGTCGAGGAAGTCCCCGACACCCTGAACTCGGTGCCGCCGACGAACTCCAGGCCGAGTTCCAGGCCCGGCTTGAACAACAGTACGACGCAGACCAGGATCACCCCTACAGCAACGCCCAGCCAAACCTTGATCTTGGGCACCACCTGATAGGACCGGCGCCCCGTGTACAAGTCGTTGCCCCATTGCGCGAAGCCCTTAGCCATTGCCCTCGCCCCCTTCCGCGTCGGCGTCGGTTCGCTCCCGCTCAGCCGCCCGTCGCTTGCGTTCAGCAATCGACAAGCCCGCCTCGCCCGGCACCCGTTCGGTCCGACGTCCTTTGGTCAGTGCCGTCGCAGCGACCGCCCCCGCCGTCTCCAGTTCCTCTTCCTCAGCCAGGCCTTCTTCCGCCTCGGCGTGGGAACCCGCGGCCAGGTCGTCAGCCGTCTCTGAGGACGGCTTAGCCGCGGGCGGGAGCGGCGCGAACTTGCCGCGCCCGACGTAACGAACCGCACCCGGTGCGCCGAGACGCCACGGGTCCAGGCCGGACCAGGGATGGCCGTCGCGCCAGAACGGCATCTTTGAAAGCAACAGGATCATCGGATGGGTGAACAGCATCACCACCACCAGGTCCATCACAGTGGTCAAACCAAGGGTGAAAGCAAATCCGCGAACGCCGCCCACCGCCACCATATACAGCACGATGGCGGCGATGAAGTTCACGGCATCGGAAGCCAAGATGGTCCGCCGCGCGCGCAGCCAAGCCATGTCGACCGCTTGGCTAAGGGTGCGCCCAACGCGCAGTTCGTCCCTGATGCGTTCGAAATAGACAATGAAGGAGTCGGCCGTGATGCCGATCGCCACAATCAGACCGGCCACACCCGCCAAAGACAGCCGGTAGCCCTGCACCCAGCCGAGCAGGACGATGGTTCCATAGGACACGCCGATCGCCAGGATTAGGGAGAACACCGTCACTAGAGACAGCGCCCGGTACTGGAAGAAGGAGTAAACAGCAACCAGGATCATCCCCACCAAGCCCGCCCACAAACCAATCTCAAGCTGTTCCGAGCCGGCGGTAGCGGAAATCTGATCCTGCGAGTCAACCTGGAAGTTGATCGGGAGCGAGCCAAAAGACAGCTGGTCAGCCAGCAGCTTAGAACTCTGTTGGGTGAAACTGCCGGAGATTTGGGCTCTGCCGTCAAGAATCGAGCTGTTGCAAACCTCCGGCGCGGATATAACCACATCGTCTAAGACAATGGCGAACTGACGCTTGGGGTCTTCGGCGTTGGCCTGGCAAGCAGCATAGAGTTCTTCCGTCACAGCCCCGAACTGCTTGCCACCAGCCGAGTTGAACTCAATGTCTACCACCCACTGTCCGGTGGTGGTGCCTTGCTGAGATGTGGCCATGCCGTTGGCGGCGCTGGTTAGCTCGGAACCTTGGACCATGACCGGTCCCAAGATGTAGGCACCAGTGCCGGAATCATCGCAGGTGACCAGCGGTTTATCAGAATCGGAGGGATCATTGCCGCGGGCCGATCCGGCCATCTGGCAATTAATGTTGTCAGCAATAGTTTGAGCTTGGGCCGCCTGCTCGCTTATCCCAGTAGCGGTCTTCTCGGCGACGGTCTGCTCAGCACCCTCAAGCATGTTCGCGTACTCGGCGGCGACTTGGGCGTAGACGGATTCTTCGTTCAAGCCCTCGGTCAACCGGTAGGTGTAGGCCTCATCCGGTGGCACCGGCATGTTGCCGGTTGAGGCATCGACTTTGGAGGTCGGCGTGGGAGCCGGGCTCGCGGCCGGGTCAGTGCCTGTGTCGATCACGTCGGGAAGGGGACCGAGAGTGGTGTCCGACCCGTCGGCATCGGCCGCTGGATCTGTTTCCTCGGTGACGTCTGTGCCCTGCGTACCTTCTGTGCCTTCCGCGTCATCGGCACCCTCGGTCGGCTCCACATAATCGGGGTTTGGGTAGTAGCGGTCGAGCCAAGTCTGCTGACTGCCGGTCGGCTGGGTGACATAAAGGACAGTCCGGAAGGTCATCTTGGCGGAGCGCGAAACCAGATCGAGGTCTTCCTGACTGGGGTTGCCCGGAATGGACACGACGATGTTCGAATCGCCTTGGCGGGCGACCTCAGCCTCGGCTACGCCAGAGGAATCGACCCGGTCGCGGATGATCTCAATCGCCTGATCGATCTGCGCCGTTGTGACCTCTAGATTCGACTCGGAGGCCTGCGGCGTCAAGACCATCTGGGTGCCACCCTCAAGGTCAAGGGCAAAGCGAGGCAAGAAACCGGTCTTACCCGCCGCCGTCCCAATTCCAATCGACCCGAACAGGGCTATGACCAGCCCGGCCAGAACGGCCAGGGTGCGCAGCGGCCGGGCTTTCCGTGAGTGTTGAGCCACCAGTGTCCTTCTTCCTTGGAACCAAGTTGCGGGGGCGAGGCGAAGGGCCTAGCTGTCTTCCCGCTCCTCTTCATCCGTCGCGCTTGCCGGTTCGGAGTCTTCAGCTTCCGGGTCTGGGTCCTCGCTGGCGTCAGCGCTGTCTGCCGACTCAATGTCTTCTGCCCCGGCCTCTACCACTTCCTCATCCACGCCTTCGTCTTCGTCTTCTTCCTCCGGATAGGGCTGGGTGAGGTTCGCCCATTCCTCGTCCGAAACCTCTGACTTGATGGCGCGGCGGATATAGGCCGACTCGTCACCGCTGGGCGACATCAACGTGAGCACATCGCCTTGGACGCCAGTGACTGTGCCGATCATGCCTCCCACCGTCATCACGCGGTGCCCCACATCAAGGGTGCGGCGGAAATCGCCCTGCGCCTGCTGCTGCTTCTTATTGCGCCGCGACATGAACCACATGAACACGACGATGGCCGCCATGAAGATAAGCAGCCCGTACTGGCCGAACCCGCCGCCGGGGGAGGGCTCGGTTCCGCCCTCGCCCGGATTCGCGGCAGCAGCCAGCACGACGGCATCGAAAATAGTCAACGGAAGTACCCCTCAATCAGTGATCGCAAGAAAAACGACATACGTCCGGGCCGAGTTTAGAGGACTTCGCCCCTCAGCGCACACCGTCAGGTGACGGGTGTCCGGCCAAACGGCTCATCCAGGCTCAATTCGCCGCATAAGCCGTGTCCTTGGGCCGAACCGCGCGTCGGGAAACCGACCTGACTGTTCCCCGTCGCTGGCACGTCAGATCAGTCGGATCAGTCAGATCAGTCAGATCAGTCAGATCAGTCAGATGGGCAGGATGGGTGGATCGGCGCCAAGATGAGCGTAGGCCTCCAAGGTGGCGATCCGGCCGCGCGGCGTGCGCGCGATCAGGCCCTCACGCAGTAGATAGGGCTCGACGACTGTCTCAATCGTGTCCGGTTCCTCGCCCACTGCCGCCGCCAAGGTGGACAGCCCCACGGGCTGGCCGCCAAACCGTTTGACCAGGACTTCCAAGATGGCCCGGTCCAGCCGGTCGAGCCTCGCTGGTCCACCCCGTAAAGTTCCAGCGTGCCGAGCGTTGCCGTCAGGTCGGCCACACCGGTTCCCCGGACCTGGGCCCAGTCCCGCACCCGGCGCAGCAGATTGTTCGCCACCCGCGGCGTGCCACGGGAGCGGCCCGCCAGTTCAGCCGCCGCCAGCGGCTCCATCCCCAGGTCCAGCAGCGCCGCCGAACGCAGGATGACCTGCTCCAATTCCGCCGCCGAGTAATAGTCCAACTGGCCGGTGAAGCCAAACCGGTCCCGCAGCGGCGCGGGTAAGAGCCCCGCCCGGGTGGTCGCCCCAACGGCGGTGAACGGCGGCAGGGTCAACGGGATGGCGTTGGCGCCGGGGCCCTTGCCGACCACCACATCCACCCGGAAGTCCTCCATCGCCAGGTACAGCATCTCCTCGACCGGCCGGGCCAGGCGGTGGATCTCGTCGATGAACAGGACCTCGCCCGCCTCCAACGAGGTCAACACGGCCGCTAGGTCGCCAGCGTGCTGGATCGAGGGGCCAGAGGTGATCCGCATTGGCACACCCAACTCTGCCGCGATGATCATCGACAAGGTGGTCTTCCCCAGGCCCGGCGGTCCCGAAAACAAGACATGGTCTGGGGCCGTGCCGCGTGCCTTGGCGGCATCCAAGAGCAGCTGGAGCTGCGCGCGGACCACCTGTTGGCCGACAAACTCCCGCAAGCTCTTGGGTCTGAGCGGCGCCTCCAGCGCGCGCTCCACTTCCGAGGCGCCAGGGTTCAGCACCGCCCGCGCCGCCGCTTGTTCTCTGGCCGTTGTCTGGT
>JAIRNM010000047.1 GCA_031258055.1 Bifidobacteriaceae bacterium | reverse complement strand
CCTTAGCGCTCAAGCCTTTGATGGCGAAGGCGGGCTGGCCGTCCCAACGCTTCTCCTCACGGTTCGCCTTGTAGCACAGCAGGCAGGCTGCGAAATAGTCGGCCGCCGTTTTGACTCCCTCACCTGAGGAATCGTGCGCCGAGGCGAGGAAGCGTGCGATCTCTGAGTCGGACAGTTTCCCGAGCCTCCATTCCCTGAAGCTGGGATCAAGTTCAAACAAGGTGCCCCATTCGACGCGTCCGCGCTTGTCCCGGTAACGAGCCATATGGATATCCTCCCTCGAAGATTCGGCCTCAATTTAGGGTCCAGGCTAGCTGTGTTTGTGATCATGGTCGGTCCGGCCCAACGCATCGTCCAAAGAGTCATTTCACTGAGACGAGGCGTCAGAAATCGGGAGTCGGCCGCCACGAGGCACCGGGCGATCACGCCGGACGAGGCGTATGATCCGACTATGACCCGATCCGTTACCGAACGCGAGCATATCGTTGCCCAGGCCATCGCCAACGAACGCCTGGAGGGTTTGATCGTGTCCGAGGAATCGCGGCGGATCGCGGATCGCTACATCGTGGGCGAAGCCTCCGCATCGGAAGCGGCCGCTAAGATTAGGGAGCGCTACGGAATCCAAGCGCAATGACGTTTGTAGATCCGTATTTTGACCCTTCCGTTGGAGATCTGCGGAATCTGCTGGGAGCGCGTTCACCCGCCGAGTTAAACCGACTGGAAGCCCAAGCTGTCTTCGCCAACGAACTCGACCTGCAAGACGCCCGCATAGGCAGAACCAACGACTTGGCTGAGTTGCGCCGCATTCACGGCCATCTGTTCCGCGGGGTCTACGATTGGGCCGGGCAGTTGCGCACCGTGGACATTCGGAAGAACCTGCCAGGCGCTCAGTTCTTCTTGCCCGTCTCATTCATTACCCGCGCCAGCGCGTACGTCTTCGGCGAGTTGGGCGAAGCCGACAATCTCAAGAACCTGAGTTTGGCCGGTTTCGCCGAACGCTTGGCCTACTTCTACGACCAGCTCAACTACATTCACCCATTCCGTGAAGGCAACGGGCGCGCCCAGCGGGCGTTCTGGTCGCGGGTCGCCCGCGACGGTGGGTACACGGTGGACTGGAACGCGGTCGTGGGAGAGGAAAACGACAAGGCGTCGGGTCTGGCGGCAGACCATGGCGACAGGTCCCTGCTGGTCGCCATGTTTGAGCGCATTGCCCGCCAACTGTAACCCCAGCCCCGAAGCGTCGCTATGGGGGCGCTGGGAGGGAACTCGCCGTGCCGCGGCAAGCCGGTAGCGGCGCGCACGATGCCGTCGTGCGTCGCCCCGCATCGCGACCGCCTCGGGTCATTGCGCTGGCAGGCAGCTCACAGGGTGCGTTGAACGCGACGTCGCAGGTGGTCATTTGGCCGCACTTGTCACGCTCGGGTGACATAATCCTCGATCCGTAACGCTAGAGGTACGGCCCACGGATTCTGATACTTGCCCGGCCGCGGTGTCTTATCCAAATCTAGAAAGGTAGTACCAGACCCCATCAATGAAGATGAAACCGGCTGAATGATATAAGCCGGCCCGGCGCCGTTAAGCGCTCCACGGCGCCGGGCCCAATCCCTGCCAAAACTCGGCTCATTCGTCAAAGCTGCGGGGGCCTGGTGATCTAGTAACCATTTGGAAAGGAAACACCATGGGCAAAGCTGGCCAAGAGCGTCCCGAAGAGGGACGGGGCCTGACACAGCACGTTATGACGCGGACCGCCTTCTTGAAAGGCTCGGGCGTGGCGCTCGCTGGCGCCGCTGCTATCGGAGTACTGGGAGCTTGTTCGCCTCAAGAAGCCAAGCGGGATGCCTCCGGCGACGACGAGGGTTCGGGTGCGGCGGCATCGGCGGAAATCGGCCTGGCCGAGAGCTTCGACGCCGCGAGCGCGCGTTATGACGTGGACCTGGTTGTGGTCGGCAGCGGTGCGGCCGGCATATCGGCGGCGGTGCAAGCGGGGCAGGAAGGCGGCAGCGCTCTGCTCGTTGAGGTAGCTGACGCTTTGGGCGGCTCAACCGCTTTCGCGGAAGGACTCATGGGGCTGCGCAGCAAGTACCAACTGAACAATGGAATCGACTTCGACATCGAAGAAGAATTGCTTGCCGATGTTGAGTTCTCCCGTTATGTC
Organism: Bifidobacteriaceae bacterium; assembly: GCA_031258055.1. Lineage (GTDB taxonomy): Bacteria > Actinomycetota > Actinomycetes > Actinomycetales > WQXJ01 > JAIRTF01. Next base: position 1,404 of record JAIRNM010000047.1, on the reverse strand, counting down.
GCCAGTCAGCCTTTGCTTAAGCGCTTCTTTGGCCAGGCAGATGAAGACATCGAGTGGCTGGAATCGAACGGCGTCGAGTTCCACCCCGAGCCCAATCCCCATTCGCCGACTCAAGTCTTCTACGTGGGGCAAGGCAAAACGATGGTCGCCACAATGGCGGATCGGGCGCGGGAAAGCGGGATTGAACTGCTCACCGGTACGCGAGCCAAACGTCTCCACTTGGATGGCGGCAAAGTGGCGGGCCTCATAGTCGAGGATGGCGAGGGCGAGTACCCCATCCGTACTAAAGCCGTCATCCTTGCCACCGGAGGATTCATCAACAACGAGGAGATCTTCGACGAGACCTTCCCGTTCGACTACGGCCGCATCAAGGTCACCGCGGCCCCTCATCATCAGGGAGACGGCCGCGTCATGGCCTGGGCAGCCGGCGCCGACGATGCCGCCGTGCATTCGTACGGATGGACCTGGTGCGGTCTGAAGAACTTCGACATCCACTCGCAGTTGAGCACGGCGGCTTGCAACGAGCCCTTCTTCTGGGTCAACCAGACCGGAAAACGCTTCATTCCGGAGTCGCTGGTCATCCGGTTCTCGACGGTTCCCTATGCGGTGATCCAACAGCAGCGCCCCTTCTCCATCCTCACCCAGCAGGAGGTGGACCGGCTTATGGAGGAGGGCTGCACTGTGGGTTGGGGTTCGTACATCTTCGCGGGCGAAAAACTCACGGACCTGCAATCCGAACTCGACGCTGCCAAGGCGGCCATGCCCGAGGGCTTTTACTACGCGGATAGCCTGGCCGCACTAGCGGCTGAGTTAGACATAGCCGAGGGCGCGCTCGCTGCCACTGTTGCGGAGTACAACGCGATGGTGGCAGCGGGCGAGGACACAGAATTCCACAAGCCCGCGCAGTACCTTCGGGCGGTATCAGAGGAGGGCCCCTTCTACGCTTTTGAGCTCCAACCAAATATGCTCACTACCCACGGCGGTCTCGTGGTAAATGATCAATGCGAGGTGGTGGACTCATCCGGGACGCGCATCGACGGCCTCTATGGCGCGGGCGTGGACTGCAGCGGCTACACCGGCTTCTATTACAACGACTTGCACGGCGGCTGCACTCAAGCCTTCTCGGTGTTCTCAGGTCGAACGGCGGCAAGCAATGCCCTGGCTTACGCGGCGGCCTGAGATCTCCGCTGCAGCACCGATTCATTGACAGTCACGGGAACGCAGCGCGGCCCGAAAGAACTGCGGTTCCGCCGCGACCAGGCGCAGCTCCTCAAGCCGACCCTCATACCAGGTCATGCTCCGGCCGATCTGCGCCAGTGATCGCTGGTCGAACAACTGGTTGTACCAATTGACGGCACCGTACTTGTCTACGAAGTGTCGGTAGAAGGAAGTGCGCGAAAGATC
>JAIRNM010000045.1 GCA_031258055.1 Bifidobacteriaceae bacterium | reverse complement strand
CCAAGGTGCATTCGTCGTTAGCGTTGACCGATTGCCCAACCGCACCGTCGATCAGCCGCCGGATGCCGTGGCTAGGGTGGGCCTCAGCGTAGCGGTGCAGTTCGGCAACGGCCCGCTCCAGTGAACCGCCGATCCGCGCGTCGACCCGGCTCAGCTCGACCAGGTAGGCCACAGTTCCAGCGGCGGCCAGCCCCAATGCCGCCAAGGCGGCGATGGCGCCGGCCAGTCGCGGTCGGAAGCTCAGGGGTTTGCGCACATCTCAAGTCTTTCAGTCCCAGGCGTGGTCCGGTAGCTGGCCAAGCGGTGGTTGGACGTGTCACAGCTAATGATGGGACTGGTGGTGGTCCGACTCCCATTCCCTGATTTCGCCGCTATAGGCGTCCATCTCGAATTCGTGTTCTGTCCAACCGTCTATGATCTCGCCCTCATATTCGGCTCGCCCGTCGTCGTATTCAAGGTGTAGACGGATCGAGGTCGCTCCCGGTACCTGCGCTAGGGCGATCTGTTTGGCCTGTTCCTCGGTCAGCATCTGGCCGGTCGCTGCGGACGCGGTCGGCGCGGGCCGCGCTTGTTGATTCCCGGCAGCAATGCCCCCGGCCGCGGTCGTTGGAGTGGGCGATGCCGTCGGTTCAAGCACCGCCGCCCCCGGGGTGGAAACTGGGTCCGGCGCCAAGGTGGTGTCCAGGCCAGAAGTGGTCGGAGCCGCTGGCACCGTGATCGGTTGGCCGACAATCCGGCCAACCGTTGGCTGGTCGGCTTTCATAGCGCCAGCCGCGAGGGCGCCAGCGCCCGCAACCATGACGACGCCAAGCCCCGCGATGACGGCGATCCAGAGTTTGCGGCGGGGCGAAGGCTTAGCGGGAAGAACCGGTTGTTGTGTCATGAGTCCAGTTTGCTGGCCGTTCATAAGCCGCCAGTTAAGCGAGCGTGAGAGTTTCGTTAGAAACCTTGACAGCGGCCTAAATGGGCGGGCCCAAATGGCGGGTCGCGATCTGGGCCATCGCCTTGACTTGGGAAGAGCCAGGGCGGAAGTAGTCCGAATGGCCTCCGTCAGCGTCGCAAGGCAGTTCCTGGGCGCCGAACTTGGGGCTGACCGGCGTGGGGCCAAACGAGCCGCCAAGCACAGCGGTGAGCCGGGTCAGGCCGATCAAGTCCTCGCCCGTCTGCCCCGCCCAAATGGGCGCGTCGGTCGCCAGTTCTGATACGGAGCGCGCACCAACGCCGGGGCTGCCAACTAGTATCAGGGCGCCTGGGTCGGCATCGGGCAAGGCGGAGGCACAGACTAACGACCCGTAGGAATGACAAATCCAGGTGGTGTCCGCGTTTGGCCGGGCGGCGCGGAGGAAGCGGTCGAAGGCGACTAGGTTGGCGGCGCCTTGGCGCATCGCTTCCGGGTTGGCGCCGTTCACACCGATAGGGCTGACGTAGCCGAGCCAAGCGACAACCGCAAGATCCTCGGCCTGGGGCTGGGCCGCCTGGCGGATCGCGCGCGCCCACCCCGGCATGGTCCGCCACCAGGCAATTGGCTCTTCCTCAAGGTCCCCGACGGACTCGCTTGGGCCAACACCACCAAGGTCGCGGGCGCTGTCAACGCCGTCGACACTGACGGCATCAGCGACGCCGCTAACTTCAGCGGTGCTGCCAGCTTCGGCGGCAGCGTCCGCCAAGTCAGCTTCTGGCGGCAACGGCAGGTCGAATGTCTCCGGTTTGGTGTCCACTCCGGGGACCAAGACCACGACCTGGCTGGCGGTCGCCAAATCGCCGTCCACAATCACCCGGAGCCGTTCATCGCTTCCAGGCGCTAACAGGGACTCGCCGCTGGCGGCCATCTGGTACCGAGCGCTCGGTGGCACGCTGGAACCGTGATGAACCAGCTCATTGCGTTCGCCCGCCCAGGCGGTCAACTGGGCGCTAACAGGCATCAGGCATACCCCTAAACAGGCTAGAGCCCGGCCAAGCCACCGTGCGATGTTCACATCAACGAACCTAAATGAGACAGTCCTGGGCGCGCGTCGGTGACAGGGATGAAATCTGGTATCACCCAAATGGGTGAGTTAGATGCGGACCTCACCCATCAGTTGGAGCCAGCCCGTTCTCGAAGGCGAACACAACCGCTTGCGTGCGGTCCCGGACGCCGAGTTTTCCTAGGATGTGGGCAACGTGAGTCTTGATGGTCTGCTCCGACAGCACCAGCGAGCGGGCGATTTCGGCGTTGGACAGACCTCGCGCCATGGCGCCGAGGACATCAAGTTCGCGCGGCGTCAACGAGGCCGCGGCAGCGGCCGAACCCGCCGAGCGGTCGGCCTGGCGACGAGCGAAGGCGCCAGCCGCGATCAGCCGCCGGGTGACCGAAGGGGCGAGCAGCGCGTCACCCCGTTCGACAACCTTGACCGCGTCGATCAGTTCCCGCACGGAGGCGTCCTTGAGGAGGAATCCGGCGGCGCCGACCGCTAACGCTTCGTACACATAGTCGTCCAGGTCAAAGGTGGTCAAGATCAATATGTGCGGTTTGGCACCTGGGTCGGTCTTGCGCCGAGTCAACTCGGCCGTCGCAGCCAGACCGTCCATCACTGGCATTCTGATGTCCATTACAACGACGTCGGGTTCGGCCGCGGCGGTCACGGCGAGGGCTTCAGCGCCGTCGCCGGCTTCACCCACAACCTCGATCTCGCCGGATGAGGCGAGCAGGATCGCCAAACCGTCCCGCACTAGCGGCTGGTCGTCCGCCAGCACCACTCGGATCACTGGTCATCTCTCCTAACCAGGGGCAGAACCGCCCGGACTTCGAACCCGCCCTCTGGAGTCGGGCCGGTAGTCAACTGGCCACCCAGGGCGGCCACCCGCTCCGCCATGCCCGCTAGGCCGAAGCCGCCGCCTCCACTGCCAGCGGTAACACTAGCGTCGGCGCTGGAACTGACGGTGGGATCGGCCTTGGCGCCGGGCCAACGCCGTGCCCAGGCGCGAAGCGCTCGCAGGAGCTTCATACCACCACCGCCGGGCCGTTGCGCACTTCCACAATCAGTTCGCTAGCCGCTTGGGTCACCGTCACCTGGACCGCCGCGCCGGGCGCGTGCCGGGCAACGTTGGCAAGCGCCTCTTGCACTATGCGGTAGGCGGTGAGTTCGGTCGCGGCTGGCAGCGGCCCCGTCACGCCGTCGAGTTGGAGCGTCACGTCGAGGGGCGCTCCGCTCACCAGGGCGGCGATTTGCCCGATGCCGGGTGCCGGCTCGCGCTCAGCCGTCGCCTCGGCGCCGCGCAGGAGGCCGACTATCCCCCGCGTTTCCGACAAGGCCTCCTTCGCGGCATCGCCAATCAGCTTCAATGAGGCGACCGTACCCGCGGGGAGATTGGGCTCCCGGACGGCAGCTGCCTCAGCTTGGATGGCGATCATCGACATGTGGTGGGCCACGACGTCGTGTAGTTCGCGCGCTATCCGGGCCCGTTCGGCCAGGACCGCTTTCTGAGCCGATTCAGCATTGAGTTCGGCGCTGGTTTGGGCCAACTGCTGGCGTGCCTCATCGCGGTCGCGTTGAACATTGCCCAAGACAGCCAGTGCGCCCATGATCGCGGCCAACGCCGCCACCACCCATTGAGAAACGCCGCGGCTCGACACCACGATCGCCAGGACTGTCCATAACCAGACACCTATAACCAAAGATGACGGTGCTCTTTCCGCCACGATGACGAGCACCACGGCATACAGAACCAAGCCGGTCGGAGACCAGGGCCAGACACCTTGCTGGCCTTGGACCAGCCAGACGCTGGCCAGCCCCAAGGTCATCAGGCGCCACGCGACCAGAGGCGCCCGCCCCGCCAAAGCCAGCGGGCAGACAGTCAGCGCGGCCACCAAAGCGCAGGCCGATGGCTGGGCCCGCCCGTCCGCGAAGGCAGCCAACTCGGCGCTGACCGCAACCAGCAGCCCACCGATCACCACCAGCCAGGCGGCAGTGCCGAGCCGAGGATGGCGCCCCCGGGGCGGGAACCGCAACCAACGCGGTCCGGGGGCGGCTTCGCCTTTGAGCGCGGCCTGGATCAGCACACCGACAAACGGCGGCTGGTCCGGGCCTGAGCTCACAGGGCAGCTTTACTCGGTGTCGCGGACGGTCAGGTCTTGCTCTGGTGCCACTTGGTCGAGTTCGGCATCGGTCAGGGCCCGGAAATGGGGGTCTAGCCCGTCACCGACCGCTACGCCAACCGGCACGGTGGTAGTGGCACGGCGGAAGAAGCCCGGGCGGGTGACGTTGTTGTAGATCAGGAATCCGACTCCGACCAGCAAGATCAGAATCGACAGGACGAAGACCAGCCCAACCTCGCCCAGGATTCTCGCCTCGCCGATGTACCACGGCCCCAGATGCGAGCCGGTGCCGTAATCAGGCTTGAAGGCCGCGATCACCTCGTGGAAAAACATGAAGGCCAAGAACAGTCCTCCCACCAGCGGGAAGAACAATTGGAACCAGAAGTTGCGGACCGACAAGAACCACTGTTTCCGGAAATACCAGACCGCCGCGAAGGATGTCAACCCATAATAGAAGCAGATGAAGATGGCCGTCGTATACATGGTGTCCGTCAGGACGTTGTCGCTGATGGGGCGCATGATCGCGTAGTAGCCGGCGGCCACGGCGCCAGCGATGATCGTGGCGGTACCGGGGGTGGCGTACTTGGAGGTTTTGGCGAACCGCTTGGACAAGCCGCCGTAGTAGCCCATCGCCAGCATGGTCCGGGCGGGCGAGACAAAGGTCGACTCCAGTGAGGCGAGCGAGGAGGACAAGATGGCCAGGAACACCAGAACCGCCAAGCCTTGCCCCATGACCGGGACGGCCAGGACCGCGAAAACGTTCTCCCCGTCCTGGATCGCTTCGCCGTTCAATCCCAGCTCATCATCCCCAACGCCAGCGAACATGATCGAGGCGGTAGCCACGAACAGGTAGTAAATGGTGATCAGCACAATGGTCCAGGCCGCCGCCCGGCCCGGTGTGCGTTGCGGGTCCTTGGTCTCCTCCGTGATGGTCAGCACGACATCCCAACCCCAATAGATGAACACGGCCACCGTCAAACCGGAAATCAGAGAACTAACAGTGAGTCCCTCATGCTGGACCAAAGCGATCGGGTTGAGCCAATCCAAAGAGAAATCCATGCCTCGAGCCTCGGCCGTGCCGTTGTTGTGCTTGGCGATCGCGATCACGCCAAAGATGAAGACCGCCAGCAACTGGAACGCCACCATGACGTATTGGAATCGCGCGGTCAGTTGGATGTCATGGTAGACAAACCAGGTCGCGCCCACCGTTAAGGCCACGACCGCCAGCACGTTGAACCAGACCTGTTCTGTGTTCAGGTCCGCCAGCACCGTCCAGTCGGACGGCCCGATCAGCCGAACGATCCAGTCGATCGTCTCAAACAAGAAGACGGCGGCGATTTGCGCCAGCGATGCGAGCACCACGATAGTCGAGGCAATCAGTCCCCAGCCGGTCAGCCAGCCGAAGCGCGGGCCAATCGCCCGCGCCCCCCAAGTGAACGAAGTGCCCGAGTCAGGTATGGCGCGGTTGAGTTCGCGGTAGCCTAGCGCCACGAACACCATCGGGATCATTCCGAGCCAGACGATGGC
>JAIRNM010000363.1 GCA_031258055.1 Bifidobacteriaceae bacterium | reverse complement strand
CGTGACGCAGTGCATGGCCGCCCGTGGCTTCGAGTTGACCGGAGAAGAGACGGAACTGCAGGACCTGGTCGGACAAACCGGCTTCGACGAGGAAGACGACCTGACCGCGCGCGCCCAGGCAGTCATCGATTGCGTTCACGAAGAAGGGGACAACTTGTATCCCGAAGGCGTCGGCTCCCTGGGGTTTAGCTGATGATGCGCCAGTCCGTCGCCAGATCGATCACCGCTTGGGTCGGTGCTGCAATCTGGTGCGCTGCCCCCGTGACGGCCTACTTCTACCTGACTGACCGCGCCAACGATGAGTCATTCAACGCCCCCGTCGCGGTCAATGATGTGGTGCGCGAAAACGACAGTGCGTCCGTCCGCGACGTCCAACTGATCCTTACCTGGCACACGCCACCGCCGGTGGTTGCGCCGGATTGGACCGGCGTGGTTCAGGCTGTCGAGATCACCGCCGACCAAGAAATCAAGTCGGGGCAAACTGTGACGCGGATAGACGGGATTGACCGCTTTGCCTGTGCCAGTAGCTACCCGCTGGCAAGACCCCTCACCCTCAAAGATTCAGGTCAGGACGTCGTGGCTCTACACGAATGCCTCGCCCTATTTGGGTATGACGTTGACAGCGACGGCTCTGCCTACGGGACCAAGACCCGCCAAGCGGTAACGGACCTCGGGAAGCGGATTGGGGCAGTGGGGGCTGACGGCACAGGCTTCGATCCGGCCTGGATTGTGTTCTTACCGGAAGAGAACTATGTTCCTGCCGCTGTCCACTTGGAATTGGGCGCCCCCGCGCCACCGGCCGGGACCCATATCGCCGAGCCGACGCCAGCCTTAACCCAAGCAGTCCTGGTAACTCCAGGAACCGTCGACCTAGTAGACGTTGACTTGGATCAGGATGGCGACGAGAACTTGGGCGCCACACGACAGCCAGTCAATGTTCCCGAAGACGAACTACTGCCAGCAGAAGCAGACGAGATACTCCTGGTGTCGGGCTCCGAAATCCCGGTGACAGAAGACCGCTCGGAGGTCGCCGCTGACGGCTTAGCGGCCCTTGGCCAGATGATGACCTCCGGCTCGACCAGCATTGATGGCCGCCTGTCGCGGCCTTCAGGAACTGATGAGCTAGTGGTTGCGTCCGCTGCCGTGGTCACCACACAGGATGGCACCACCTGCGTCCTGCGCGTGGACGGCAGCGCGTTGCAACCGGTCGCAATCGAGGTCATTGGTGATACCCAGGGCAAGGCCATCGTCGCGGGAGAGCTTAATCCCGGCGATGAGGTGCGCGTCGCACCAACCGCCCAGGATCGGACATGCGACTAGAAGTACGCAACTGCTCAGTGGCGTTCGGCCGTCGGATAGTGCTCGACGGCATCAGCGCCGCATTCGAAGCGCCCGGGGTCGCGGCAATTATGGGGCCATCCGGTTCTGGGAAGACCACCTTTCTAGGTGTGATCGCGGGTGTGGTGCGGACGGCATCGGGCCAAGTCTTGGCGGACGGAAGAGTTGGCCTGCCGGGCGGCTGGCAGTGGGTTGTGCAGTCCTCGCCCTTACTGAACCGGCGTTCAGCGTTCGACAACGTGGTGTTAGGCCCGCGGGCACGGGGAGTACCGGACACGCCAGCCGGCGAATTGGCGCGAGCGGCGATGACTGCCTTGGGGATTGAGCAGCTCCGCCACCAACGGGTCTTCAAGTTGTCGGGCGGAGAACGGCAACGGGTGGCCGTGGCGCGGGCACTCGCGGCTAGGCCCAGTCTGATCCTGGCCGATGAGCCGACCGCGTCGCTTGATCCAAAATCACGCGAATTGGTCTGCCAGGGGTTGCGCCATGCGTCCGCCCAAGGAGCTTTAGTGCTGGTAGCAACCCATGATCCGTATGTCGCGGCCCAAGCCCACCGGGTATACGACATCCAAGACGGACGGTTCGCAGACCTTGACTGACAGCGCTAATGACCGATTCCCGTACCGCTTCGCGATAGCCGAAGTGCTCGCAAATCTGCGGGCGAGCCCTATCCGAACGGTAGTCGCTGGGTTTGTCGCGGCTCTGGCTGGAGCCTTGGTGGTGGCTATGACGGCGCTAGACGTGTCCCGCATCGCGGCCGACAACAACCAGTTGAACCTCGCGGGAGCGAATCTACTCCTGGTCCAAAGATCTGACGGCCTAAGACTGGACGCCGCGCGCTGCGACAGCTTGCTGACTTTGGATTCTGTCGCCGCAGCCGGCGGTGTGCTGAATATGGAACGAGCCGTCGCGAGCGTTGAGCGCGGCGTGAGCTTTGACGTTATCCGAGCCACTCCTGGTTATGGCGCCGTGGCGTGGCCATCGTTTCGCATGACAAGCCGAACATCTGGGACACTCGGGATAATCCGACCGTTGGCGGGGACCCGAGTCGCGGAACGACTGGGTATATCAGACAATGCCGTGCTGGCGTATTCAACGGCCAGCGCCGACCACCTGCTACAAGTCAGCGCCGCCGGCGCGGGTGCGCGGTTCACTGACTTGGACAATTCGGTCGTGGTACCAGCACCGGCGGTCGGAGGCGCGACGGAGTGTTGGGTCGAGGCGCGGCCCGGTGCGCGAGCTAACGTCGAGTATTTGCTCCTCGGGTGGTTCGACGAACCAGGGCGGTTGCTGGTTAACCGGGCGATGGCAGACCTGCCTGCCGGGTCGAGCCCGCAAGAACGCCTCGACGGTCGGATGTCACGGTGGGTGCCGCTAATGGCGGTCGGGTTCTTGGGTGTGTTCCAATGCGCCTTGTGGCTGGCCCGTCGCTCAGAGATCGGCCTCTATACCCTGGCGGGGCTAACCGGAGGCCGGCTGGCCGCCATGGCGGTAACGGACTACCTACTGACGACGGCCGTCCCATTGGCCATGGGCGCGATGAGCGCCGCAGTTTGGCTGGCTCCGACGCTTGGCGACCTGGTCCTAACGCTGACGGCCTGGGATTGTCTCCGTACCGCGGCGCTCGCGGCGCTAATTCCGTTGCTCGTGTTGGCTCCGCTGCGGGCTGTCAAACCGTTCGATGCTATCCGTGGCCGCTGAACATCGAGGCCCAGCGTTTGGTCATCGGGCACCTGCGCCATGGCCAATCGACCGCACTCCGCTTGCCGAGGCCTGACATTCATCCCGCTGGAGGACCGGCATTTATCCCGCCGTAGCGTTGATATTTATCCCGCTGGATGGCTGACATTTATCCCGCTGGGAATGTACGCTCGGGTCATGGACTACATCGGGCGCTACGCTGACACCGACTCACCTGTCGGCTGGGCCAAGCGGGAGCGGTCGTGGTCACCGGTGTTAAAGCGTGCGGCAAGACCGAGACCGCGCGGCAGGCCGCCAGCAGCGAGGTGCTCCTGGAATCGGACGAGGCCGTCTCCTCAGCCATCGCCTATGACCCGTCCATCCTGCTGGAAGGTTCCGCGCCAAGGCTCTTGGACGAATGGCAAGAGTACCCCAGGATTTGGAACCTGGTCAGGCGGGCGGTCGACGCTAGGCTCACTACTGGTCAGTTCATTCTTACCGGCTCTTCCAACCCGGCCGACCAAGTTATGCTGCACTCAGGAGTCGGGCGCTTCTCGGTGATGCGGATGCGAACTATGACGTGGCACGAACGGGGTTGGTCCACTGGTGAGGTGTCGCTGTCCGATGTGATCGCCGGCCAACCAATCGCTTCAAAACTGGTTGAGCCCGGTGTCGACTCGATTTGCGAGCGGTTACTGACCGGCGGCTGGCCTGGTCTGCTCGGTCATGACACCGACTCGGCTTTGGCGTTCGCCCGTAAGGGCCTGAGTCACAATTAGCTTAGCCAGTTGCGGCGTGTCGCCGGGGGATCAGGTTTTCGGGGGTGTCAGCGTGTAGTTCCAGTCGCCGTGGAAATCGTCTCTGACGAGGGGCAGGGCTGCTTTCTGGGCATCGGTGTACTTGGCGCCCAGGCGGTAGGGGCGGGTGTCGAGTTCGCAGCGGATCGTCAACCCCGCCTGGGTGGTGGTGGAGCCGATCAGGTTGACTATCACCTCGTGGGAGACCAGCGGCTTTGCGCGCCAGTTCATGGAAATGAAGGAGAACATCCGGTGTTCGATCTTGTTCCACTTCGAGGTGCCGGGCGGCAGGTGCGCGACGGTGACGTCCAACCCGGTGCGGGCGGCCATCTCAGCGAGCTCGAACTTCCACGCCCAGCCCCGCGCCGAGTTCGACCCGCCGCCGTCCGCGCAGACCAGGAGCCTCTTCGCGTCCGGGTAGCGGGGTCGGCCCATCTCCGCCCACCACGCCCCGATCGTGGCGGCCGCGAAAGCGGACGTGTCATGGTCGGTCCCCACGGACACCCAGCCGTCGTTCGCGGCGACGTCATAGACGCCGTAGGGCAGCGCCCTGGCGATGTCCGGGGACGGGAAGTCGTGCGCCTCCACCACGAACGGCGCCTTGGCCGGGGACCACTCCCGGCCCGCGTTCTTGTAGTTCCCCACCAGCTCCTTCTTCTTCGTGTCGACCGAGATTACCGGCTCTGCGGCCGCGACCCGCGCTGCGACCAGGGCGTTGATGTGCCGGAACTGGGCGTCCCTGTCCGGGTGGTCGGATTTGTCGTAGGTCTTCTGGTTCGCCTGGAGGGAATAACCCATCGCCCCGAGCATCCGCCCCACGGTGGACTGGGATACCCTGTGCCCAAGCTTCCCCAGCTCCCGGGCCAGCGCGCGGGTCGACAACGTGGTCCACAGCAAGAACCGCATCGGGTCGCCTGCGGTGTCCGGATCCAACAGGCCCCTCAAGTCCGCCTCCAAACCCGCGTCCCGGTCCGCCAAGCGGGGCCTGCCCGCCCCAGGCGCGCGGACCCGGGGCGTCGGCTTCCCAGCCGCGTCCCTCGCCCCTTGCGCGATCGTGTTACGGGCCACGCCGGTGGCCTGCGACAACGCGGACACGCCGCCATACCCCAGCTTCTCGGCCGCGGCGCCCAGCACCACACGGCGCTGCCTCTCGTCCAAATGGGGAGCCACCGCCTCGTAAACCTCGGCGATCCCATCAGCCAGCGCCGTGTCCATACCACAACACTACGGCCAAACCAGCCCCTTGATCAAGTAATTATGATACAAGTCCTTAGGCATTGTTACAAGTTCTTAGCTTAACTTAGGGATTGTTATATC
>JAIRNM010000334.1 GCA_031258055.1 Bifidobacteriaceae bacterium | reverse complement strand
CGTTGACGTCGGCGTTTCCTTTGCCCGGCACCAGCGGAATCTCTTGGTGTCCGTGGTACTTGGGAGCCACCGCGCCGAAATCGGCATGTCCGTCGACGCATTCATCCCAGGTGGCGCCGTCAAGTGGATTAGCCCGCTCGCAGTCCTTGTCGGCGGTGGTGAAACCGCCGGTGAAGTGCGCGCCGTTGGACTTGATGGTGTCGTTGGAGTGGACCGGCCCGTCTAGAGTGTCCCAGAGTTCGAATGTCGGCTCGGCGCATTTCTGAAGGAAGCCGGAGGCATCCAGGTAGTAGCGCTGGGGCTTATTCAAGGCTGGGTCTTTGATCTGCCAGGCGTAGCCAAGGTCGTCAGGAGCAGGCGGGAAGCCCTCCCCACAAGCCTTTGACGACTCGCCGTTCGGGTAGGCCGTGAAGTCAGTTGGGTCGACCACCTCGTAATCCGACATGTAGAGGTACATCGGTGTGCTGTCCTGCGAAATGCGCGCCCTGATTGAACGGATCACCGAGCCGGAGTAACCGCTCGAAACCACCCAGCTAACCATGGGGATAGGCTCGTAGTTTGTGACGGCATAGTGGAAGGCCTGATACTTGCCGCCGTTGGCGGGGCCATACTCCCACGGCACAATCTCCATGTCATCCTCCCAGTCCTCGCAGACATTATGGTAAATGTCGCCTTCCGAGAGGGGGCCGCCAGTAGCCTTGCTTCTGCAATAGCCGTTAGGGTCGTCCTGGTTTTCCCGCACGTAGGTTGCGTTCAGATAATTGGGCTGGGCCCGCAAGCGGCTGAGCAAATCGTTCAGCCCGGACTGGGCCGCCGCTAAGGCGAGGTCGTTGTCCTGTTCGTAGCGCGAGTACTTGGTCGACGCGGTCAGGTAGGCGAGCGATCCCAAGATCACAACAATCAGAACGGTGAAGGAAGCCAGGACGGCCACCATAGTGATACCCGCGTCCTTGCGCCGGGACCGCTTTAGATAACCGCGCATCACATTCTCTCCCATTCGCGGATAGTGAACCGCTTGAAGACGGTGGCCTGAATGCCCGTTTCATCATCATCGCCAGCCACAGTCACCTTCATCTCAACCGCCGCGATGGAGCTTAGCGGCGTCCCAGTGACCTCTCCCTGGCCGGGCAGGATCTTGTCAGCCGCGTCCCTCACAAAGTAGGTGAACAAGTCCTCAGATTTGTCAACCCCCCGGGCCACAACCAGGTCCTCAAACAAGTCGTCGGGGCATCCCGTGGTGCCCTTGGCGCAGAAGCTCCAGGCACCATCCGGGCCCTCTTTGGGTGATTGGACGCAGCGGTGGAGAACACCATCCTGCTTAGGCGCCGAGGCATCCCAACAGGCTTCGCCTAGGACCAAGCGGACCTCGCTGATCTTGCCGCCTTCAGGGGCGGCCGCCACCGGCAGAGCCGAAGAGAACTTCATCTCATAAGGTCCGGCGATCTGGAAAACCGCTCCCGCCGCCGCGTGGCCGTCTTGCGCCGGCGGCTCCGGCGCGGCGTAGGCCAAGGCGTCTCCCAGCCAAACGCTGACCTGCCGAATGCCGTCCGTCCGGCTCTGGCGAATCAGATTCTTGCTGTCGTGTTTCATGACTGACATGGTCAGCGTGCCGATCATGCCTAAGACGATTGATCCGATCGCGATTACCGCGATCAGCTCGGACAACGTCATGCCGCAGTCGCCGCGCCAATGTCCGCCGACGGCCCGGCGGGGGCGCGCTGGAATCCTCACGGTATTAACCTCACCGTTTCAGACCGGTCTTCGCCCGGGCTCAATTCGTAGGTCGCGTAGACGTCGTCCCCGATCCAGACTTCCCATGAGCCGGGCGCCAAACCCCCAAACACGACTCGGCCCGCGGCGACGCGTTTCTCCTCTTCGAGGTTGTTTGCCGCCCGGACCTTAACCGAAAGCCCATCCGCGCCGCCCGCCACGTCCACGGTCAGGCTGGCGGCACGACTGTAGCTCACGAAGGCGAACGGTTTGCTCTCGCCCGGTTTGACTGCTTCCAGCTTGACCGGGTTGATCTTGTTCTCAGCGTCAACATAGTCGCTGGAGCCCCGATAACCCTTCAATTCGACTTTGTAATCCGAACCAGCCGCGTCCGGTGCTACCAAGAACACGGCACAGCCAGCGGTGTTAGTGGAGTGTGGCGCGGTCTGGACGTTGGGGCCGTCGACAGCAACTTCCACCCCCAAGACGGGGCCAGCCGGGTCGGTCGCGTTGTCGCGCCCTTCGACAAACACAACGAGTTGCGCCTGGCCCGGGTCTAGGCCGGTGGCGGCCTCATGGCGGGGCGGGAAGATCTTCGTGGCAACCTGTGGCCTGGCGCCGCCGCTCATGCCTTCCCAAGTCACAGTAACAGTCACACTTATGCCCATGGCCGGTTGGGCACTGAGTTGGTCTGGATTCGGGTTCACGCAGGGCGAACTCACCCCGTTGTCATACGGCGCCGCCTCCCTGACCACGCGGTAGCGTTGCCCGTCAATGCTTATGGGGAAGTCCGGGTCCCTTGTCTCCGTTCCCTTTGGCGGTTGCGAATCGGGCCCTTTGCCGCCATTGGAGAGCAATTCCCCCGCGCCGCCCGGCGATGAGGTAATAATCTCCGAGGCGTAATCCAATTCGCGCTGGGCCAGTCCGGCAGCAGTAATGCGGGCACGGTTATCAGCCGAAGCAGCTGTCCCGCTGGAGATCACCGTCATGGCAGCGATGGAGAATACTGTCATAAGCGCGACTGAGATTATCACCTCGACCAGAGTGGAGCCACGGCCACTTAGTGAGTCATCAACGCCGGACGGATTCGCCCAGCGGCCGGGGACGGCCTTTAGCACTTCTAGAACCCTTTCTATTGACACCTTGGGGCTTGGGCGTATAAGCGGGCCGGAACTGATCGGCTGGGCGTCACCCGCAAGTAATAATACTACCGCTTAGCCCGGAGCGTCCGCAACCCAAAGTGGGCCACCTACGCTCAAAGCGTAGGTGGCCCACTTTCGGATCGATAGCTTCTCTAGGCGTAGGTGGCCAAGGATGACCGCCACTTAGAATGAAACCGCCCAGAGAGCCCTGGCTGGATCAGCAAGGGTTCGAGGTCACGGACGAGTCACCCTTCAAGCCACCGGTCGCCGTGGCCTGATAGCTCTTATTCCGACCATTCGGATTGTAAACCCAGACGCACCAATCCGCCTTTGTGCTCCCCCCAAAGTTCCACTCATGGCTATTCGGCCCAGCACTAGGGCCTCCGGCGGTGAAGTCGAACCCGGCCGGAACCGGCGTGACGATCTCCGTCTGGGCGACGGTTGTATTGGAATCCTCGTCAATGTAGTAGACAAGATCACCGGCGGCGGATGTTCCCACCAATAAGTCCGGGGCTGTTTCGTTGTCGGTCCACCAAGTCGCGAGTTCTTTGCCGAGCGTTTCAGCCGTTGCCTCAGCCTTCTTGTCTTCCGCCTTGGCCCTCTGCGAGAGGAACAGCGGGATGGCGATTGCCGCCAAGATGCCCATGATGATGACGACGATCAGCAACTCAACCAGCGAGAAGCCGGCTTCTTTGTCTTCCTTCTTGTTTCGCCAAATCCAGTTGGCCATTGTCTTGCCTTTCCGTTTGTTGTGTTCTTGCCGCCTAGCCCTACCGGCAGAATTCCTGCCTTGGGCCGTTCGGGGAATGCCCCGCCGCCTGCACGGTCCTAGCTGAAACGCATTGATAAAGGCTTACGGGAACAACTGAGAATTCCTTGCCCGAGCCTAAGCATCAAATGCTTCAGACAAGACCGCGCTTGCGGTGTCGGTGTCGATACTAGGACGGCGGTGACCTAGATCACAAGCGCAAGGCAGGGCCACCGCCTCCGAGCGAACGCATGTTCCTCACGGCCACTTGACCTGCTCTTTTATCCATTTGGCGCATTGCGTGGCACGGCGATTTCTGGTTTCCTTAGGCCTTATGTCCCAGGGTAGCTTTTGTTTATGTCCCTAAAAGGCTGGTAACCAGCCGATAAGCTGCCCTCACAACTCATGAAGGCCGCGCTCCGGTCCCGCGCCCACCACTGGACTTCTGCCACCGCTAACCCCGCCACCTGCTCCTTTGGCTCGCAAGGGTGAGTAGCTGCGGCTGATTTTGACAGAAGCGCGTCAAATAAACCCACTCCGCTGTAGGCATAACCCGCCTAAGCGACTCGGATAGGTGAATCTACTAAGAAGCCCGAACTTTAGACGAGGGGGTGCCAGAGAATAAACGTCTGTTAACCAATTCGCGTGCGTTCCGCCCGCGGTGAACCGCGGCAATTGCCTCCCTCACAGCAGAGAACCGATAAGTATTGCTACTCAGACGCCTGATCCACGCAGCCTTGAGGACGTGGCGGTGGGGAAATTCGACAATTCGACTGTTCGCTCAGCGAAGAATTCAACCTCGGATGAGCATAGGGTTCGGCCTAAGGCCCAAATATCCGCAACCGCTGCTTCCGGGCCGACCTATGGGTTGCACTTGTTCGCGGCATTGCCATCGGCGCCTTGAACGGCACCGCTGGCCGTGGCCCAGAAGCCCTTTTCCTTGCCCCGCCCGGAGTAAGCCCAGAAACACCAGTCGTAGCGGCTCGAGCCGCTGTAGTCCCAGTCAGTCCCCGCGACCGCTGTGTCAGCAACATGGGGACTGACCGGCGCCACCAGACTGTCATTGAAGTTGGCCGGAGTTAGGGCAGCGCTTCCATTTTCGCGGAGGTGCCAATTGCGATCCCCCGCCTGCGGATAATTCTCTGTGATCTCGATGGTGGGCGGCGCTGAGTGCTCCTCCCAATACGCAGCGAGTTCCTTGGCCATCAACGCGACGTCATTACGCGTGCTGGCGTCTTGTGCCTTGGCCCGTTGATTCAGAAAGATGGGGATAGCGATGGCCGCCAAAACACCCATGATTATGACGACAACCAGCAATTCGACGAAGGCAAAACCTTGGTCCGTCCCTCGTCTCTTGCCCCAAATCCTCAGGCCCATGGCCTCTCGCCTCTCAATTCATTTGGCCGTCGTTGGGCCATCTTGCTGTCACCGACCGAGCGGCCAATAGCCGACCAGCCCGACGCGCTCCGGGCGATTCTAAGCCCGGACACGGCGGCACCACAAACGCCGCAGAATTACCCAGCCCATTCAGTAACACCTCGCCAAAGCGCGGCTGAACTGCGCACCTACCGGGCTATTCGACGCGTACTAGTTTGCCGACCGCCTAAACCTGGGACTCAGGTCCCCCGACACGGTTTGTTTATCCACCTAAAAGGCTCATAACCCTGCGGCGGTTCGGACCCACGGGCGGATCGCCATTTAGACGGTGCGGGAGCGATGAGATCCCTCGACTTCGCCACGCTCCGCGCTATGACGAGGAGGCCGCCCCAAGTCATCCCCCGAAGTCGCTGGATCTCGGGGGTGACCAGGCTGCTTGGATTCCCACGGTGGGTCGGCAGGCCGGGGATCACCGGACCCCTCGAAGTAACAGTCAGCGATGTATTCGGCGCT
>JAIRNM010000309.1 GCA_031258055.1 Bifidobacteriaceae bacterium | reverse complement strand
CAGCGACCCGATCCGGTTGGCCTGGTCACTGGCCGGAATCCGGGCCATCGCCAACTCGATCTTCTCTCCTTGCGGGTTATCCCAATCCATGGGTACTTCAAGGGTGGCGCACTCCGCGCCGGTGGCGACCGTACAGCGCTCCCATGCCAGCAAATCGACGGGTACCTCCGATTGACTTGACGAAGGGGCAGGGCTTGGAGACTCGGAGGTCTTAGTCGGCGAGGTCGGTTCAGCTTGTCCGTGCCTACGCTCCGCCGCCCACCAGCCCGCGCCGGCGCCAACCGCTAAAGCCAGCACCGCGACCAGCGCGCCTACGATCACCCGTCTCACTTTCCAGTCCACCCCTTCACTTTCGCACACTTTTCCCCATAGTCCCGCCGCACCGCCGTCCCCGCTGCCATCCTTGCCCGACCCGCCGTGAAGTCAGCCGCCCAATCAGCTACCCAGTTCCAGCGCCAGTTCGGGCTTAGCCAGAACCACCGCCATGGCTTCAAGCGCCAGGGCCGGGGCAACATTGGCGGCGAGTCGGCGGCGCGCCTGTTCAATAGCGTCCAACCTGATCATGGTTTGCCGACTGGTCGAGCGCCGCGCTTGTTCGGTCACCAATTCAGCGTCCATGGCGTTAATCATCTCCACTTGGGCCGTCAACTGGACCACCAGAACGTCACGATAGAAAGCCAGCAGGTCGATTAGCGCCTGGTCCAACATGTCCGCTTGCGAACGCCGAGCCCGTTTGGCCGATTCTTCGTCGAACTCCTTGAGCCTGGCCCGCGCGAAGGTGCTGACTTTCCGACCGCCGCCTTCCCCCAATTGGCTCAGCAGCCGTTCACGCTCGGCACCCTCGCGTTCTTGCACGACCGCCCCCGCTTCCGCTTTGGCGACAGCGTCCAGTTCACCAGCAGCCGCCACGGCATGGGCCACGGACGATGCCGCCCGCGGGATTTCGAGCACTTGTCGCCGCCGGGCCACAGCGGTGGGGTCCCGCACTAACCGGCGGGCTATGCCGATATGCGACTGCGCAGCCAGAGCGGCGAAGCGGGCGGCCTCTGGGTTTGCACCATCACGTTCGATCAGTAACCGGGTGACGGCACTGACCGCTGGCGTCCGCAGGGCGACCTGACGGCATCGGGAACGGATCGTCACTAGGACATCACGCGGGCGGGGTGCCGAGAGAATCCAGACCGTGTGTGACGGCGGCTCCTCCAACGCCTTGAGCAGGACATTGCCGGTGCGCTCCAGCATCCTGTCGGCATCCTCGACAATGATCACCCGCCACCGGCCCTGTGAGGGCGTGCGGGCCACCAACGTTACCCATTCGCGCACATCATCAATCGCGATAACTACCTTCTTGGTGGCCGTGTCCAGCACATCCGGGTGGCTGCCGTTCAGCACCGCGCGGCAGGCCTGGCATTCGCCGCAGCCACCCTCGGCGCACTGGAGGGCGGCCGCGAAGGCCCGCGCCGCCACCGAACGGCCCGAACCCGGCGGCCCGGTAATCAACCAGGCGTGCGTCATCGCTTCGGGTCGGGTCGTGGCTTGGCGGAGTTCTTCGACTACTTTGTCCTGCCCGACGACCGCCTCCCACACGCTCATTGACCGCGTCCTTCGGCTCTCGGGACCTCTTGGGTCACGGCCTCTGACTCGATTCCAGCGGCGGGAGCGAAGATCCCACCACCGGAAACGCTACAAGAAGGCTTGTCCGTGGCGCTTGGGATTGAGTTGTCTGGCGGTCTCCTAGGACCAGCGGCGGCGAGCTTTCGCACCGCCGCCCAAATCCGCTCGTGGACCTCCTCCTTGGGGCCGGTCGCGTCCACCATCACGTAGCGATCCGGGTCGGCCGCGGCCAACTCCCGGTAGCGGCGGTTGACCTTACTGTGAAAAGCTTCGCCCGCCTGTTCAACGCGGTCCGCCGGGTCCCCCGAACCGTGCCGCCGAGTAGTCGCCGCCTCCGGTTCAATGTCCAGCACAATCACAAGGTCCGGGGTCAGGCCGCCCGTAGCTACAGCGTTGATGGATCTGATCACGTCTTCCGTCAAGCCCCGCCCCTCAGCCTGATAGGCGATTGACGAATCGAGGTAGCGATCCGTCAAGACCAAGTCGGCCCGCGCCAGCGCCGGCCGCAGCACCGTCGTCACATGCTGGGCTCGATCAGCGGCGTAAAGCAGCGCCTCAGCCGCCGGTGCGACCTCCCCGCCGTAAAGCACCAGTTCGCGGATTTGATTCCCAAGCTCCGTACCGCCCGGTTCGCGCGTGACCACCAGCCGGGGGCAGCCCGGCTGGTCCACGTAACCGGCTCCACGCAGCGCCTGCGCCAGCATCTTCAGATGGGTCGACTTACCCGCACCATCACCACCCTCCAGAGCGATGAACCGGCCCGCCAACGCGCCGTGATCAGTTGAACAACCCATGCCTCAAGTCTGCCACCCACCTCTGACAGGCACTTTACAACTTGACGGTCAGATCCCGAGGCGCGGCTGTCGTGAGCATCTGAAGGCTGGACTGTGTCGGCTTGGTCGGCCGGACCGTTCAGCGCGGCTGAGCCTGCGTCGGCCACCTGACCTCACGGGACTGAGCTCGCCAGTTCATTGGCCGGATGCGAAGCCGAGTTGACGCCAGGCCTCATAGACGGCGATCGCGGCCGAATTGGCCAAGTTGAGCGAGCGCCTGGACGGCAGCATTGGAATTCGGACTTGGGCGCTCACCCTGGGATGGGCCTTGACCGAGCCGGGCAAGCCGTCCGGCTCTGGGCCAAACAGCAACACGTCGTCGGCTCGATAGGCGATGTCGGCGTAGCTCTTGGAGGCCTTGGTAGTGAAAGCGAAGACTCTGGCCTTAGCGGCGACCGCCGCAAAGAGTGCTTCCAAGGATGGGTGGACGCTAACGTCCGCCAGATCATGGTAGTCAAGCCCGCTGCGGCGCAGTTTGGCGTCGGTCAGGTCAAATCCCAACGGCTCAACCAAATGCAGGCGCACCCCAGTTACGGCCGCCAGCCGGATCGCATTGCCGCTGTTAGTCGGGATGCGAGGCTCGTAAAAGACCAGGTCAAACAAGTGTCAGAGGTCCCTCGTAGGGTGTCGTCATGGGCATTGATAAGACCGTTTGGCCGTTCCGGTCACTTGGCCTTGGTCCGCCTGGCGGCGCTGGCTTTAGCGGCGCCGGTTTTCGCGGTCCCGGTTTTCGCGGTCGAGGCTTTCGCGCGGGTGATCTTAGCAGAGCCAGCTTTCGCCCGGCTGGTTGTCGCGGTGCTGGCTTTGGCGGCGGAGGTCTTAGCAGTTCGGCGTGGGCGCTTAGCTGGGCCGCGCTCGCGTCTTTCTTGCAGCAACTCCGCCGCTCGTTCCAGGGTGACGGAGGCCGGGTCGTCCGCCTTGCGGAGCGTCGCGTTAGTCTCACCATCGGTCACATATGGGCCGTAGCGACCATCCTTGACCACAACCGGTTTGCCCGTTGCTGGGTCGGCTCCCAATTCCCGCAGGGGGGCCGCGCTGGCCGCTCCCCGCCGTTGCTTCGGTTGGGCCAGCAGCGCGCGGGCCTGTTCTTCGCTGACGGTCAACAATTCTTCTTCGCTGGCGAGCGAACGCGAATCGCTGCCGCACTTGACATAGGGGCCATAGCGGCCGTTCTGGGCGGTTATCTCAACGCCGTCCGGGTTGGTCCCAACCACCCGCGGTAGTGACAACAGTTTGAGGGCATCCTCGAGGGTGACAGTCTGCGGGCTCATCGACTTGAAAAGCGAGGCGCTGCGAGGCTTCGGCGCCTTGGTTCCGGTGTCTTCGACGACCTCGGTGACGTAAGGGCCGTAGCGTCCGTACTTGACCACCACCGTGCGTCCGCTGGCG
>JAIRNM010000294.1 GCA_031258055.1 Bifidobacteriaceae bacterium | reverse complement strand
CGCGCCGCAAGGCGGAAAAGTCCCAATCGACCTCGATCCGAGTGGCGAAGGCCACCCGCGACATCCTGGCGCGGGAGGCAGCCGAGGCCGGGATCAGCTTGGCCGCGTATCTGGACCAGGTGGCCGCCGAGGCGGAATTGGAACGGGTATTCGCGGAGTTCCGCAAACACGCCCTCATCGCGCTGGAAGACCCCGAGTTCGTCGAGGAGTTGATGGACTGGGAGAACGCGGACCTGGGCGTCGACTACGGCGACGACGATTGGCCCGAGTTCAATGAGCGCTGACGCGCCGACCGTCCCGCGTCCGAGCCGCCAAGAAGTCTGGCTGGTCGCGATGGGCGCGGCCCGCCCCGGAGAAATCGGCAAGACGCGCCCAGCCGTTGTCGTTTCCCGCGACGAGTTGCAGACCGGCAGCCCTTACGACCGGATCACTGTGGTGCCGTTCACCGCCAACCCCCGCCAAATCCCGGATCAAGTGAGGATAGCCCTACCTGCCGCTGGTGGACTGCTCAAGGCCAGCGTGGCACTCTGCGACGCGCCGTTCGCAGCCGCGCCATCCCGCTTCCTGCGGAGATTGGGCCGCCTGGCGGACCTGGACTTCTCCAAGATTCTTGCCGCCCGCGCGCTGATTGAGGGCTGGCCCCCAGCCCGCCCCGCCCTAAGACCAATGAACTAGCTCCACAGGGCACGGATAGCTGGGGCTAGCGCCCTAAAGGCGCGGCCGCGATGCGAAATGGCGTTCTTTTCCTCAGCGGTCAATTCGGCGGCTGTGACGGTGTAGCCGTCCGGGACCAGGATCGGGTCGTAACCGAACCCGCCCGAGCCACGCGGTTCGCGCGCCAGCCGTCCGGTCAGGCGCCCAGTTTCGACCACTTCGCGCCCATCTGGTGTGACCAGCGCCGCCGCGCACTCGAACCAAGCGGCACGGTCCTCGTCGCGGACATCGCGCAGTTGGTCCAACAGCAACGCCAGGTTGGCTGAGTCATCGCCATGCCCACCGGCCCAGCGGGCCGAGAAAACTCCAGGCGCGCTGCCCAAGGCCTGAACGCACAGACCAGAATCATCAGCTAAAGCGGGCAGACCGGTCGCCGCGCTACAAGCCCGGGCCTTCGCTAAAGCGTTGTCCGAGAAAGTGATGGCGTCCTCAACCGGCGCCACCAGACCGAGCTCACCCGCCCCCGTCAAGCGCATCGGTCCCAGCGCCCCAGCCGCCTCCAAGATGGCCCGCAGCTCAGCGACTTTATGCTCATTATGGGTGGCCAACAACAAGCGCGGAGCGTCGCTGTCTGGTCGTCCCCCCGGCCACCGGACCGGTTCCACCTCCCCGCCCACTCCGCCGCTTTTCATCCCGCCAGCGCCGCCGCCTGGAGTTGGCCCAGCTCAGCGCAACCAGCCAGCGCCAGGTCCAGCAAGCGGTTCAACTCGATCCGGGAGAAGGGCGCCTTTTCGGCCGTGCCCTGAATCTCCACGAACTGTCCGGTGCCGCTGATCACCACATTCATGTCCGTTTCGGCGCGAACGTCTTCCGCGTAGGGCAGGTCCAGCATGGGTGTGCCAGCCACGATCCCTACCGACACCGCCGCCACTGAACCAGTCATGGCGGCCGCTTGTTGGCCAACGTAACCTTTCTGGCGGGCCCAAGCGACGGCATCGGCCAAAGCGACGTAAGCCCCGGTGATGGAGGCCGTGCGGGTGCCGCCGTCGGCTTGAAGAACGTCGCAGTCGAGTTGGACCGTGTTCTCCCCCAGGGCCGCCAGGTCCACCACCGCGCGCAGCGACCGCCCAATCAGACGCGAGATCTCATGGGTGCGGCCGCCCACTTTGCCGCGAACGGACTCGCGGTCCGAACGCTCGGTGGTGGCACGCGGCAACATGGCGTATTCGGCCGTCACCCAGCCCTGACCGGAGCCCCGGCGCCAGCGCGGCACGCCAGGAGTGAACGATGCCGCGCACAAGACCCGCGTCCCGCCGCAGGTTATCAAGGCCGAACCTTCCGCCGTATCAAGCCACCCGCGCTCTATAGTCACGGCGCGGAGTTGGTCTACGGTACGGCCATCGGCCCGAATGAATCCAGTCACAAGCACAAGACCCTACCCGAGTCGCCGAGTGGTCAGATGACGTATGAGGCCCAACGCTTGGCCAGGTAGATCGGCCCGGAGTACTTCGACGCGACCGCCGAAAGGGTTAGCGCCGCGCGGTTCCAGGGCGGCACATGAGTGACGACGACCCGCTTGGCCCGCCCGGCTCGGGCCACCTGGCCAGCCCGTTCGCCGGTCAGATGGACACCGCGCGCGACGTCGCGGTCTTGTTCGAAGGCCGCCTCAATCAACAGCAGATCGGTGCCCGCGGCTACTTCCGTCAAACCGTCGCAGGTGTCCGTGTCGCCGCTGTAGCCCATGGTCACCTGTCGGCCGGGAACGCTGTCAGAGGGGCCGTCTAGTCTGAAACCCCAAGCCTCAACCGGATGGAGGACCCTATATGGAGTGATAGTCATGGGACCAACCGGAATGCCGACCCCTTGAGACCAGACGCCGTAATTGAAGTCGCCGCCCTCTGAGTCTGGGTCATGGGAATACTGGAGTTCCGCCAGGTGATGAGGGGTGTCCTGGGGACCGTAAACAGGCAGCGAGGCCATCGCCCCGCCCGGCCGGTATTTCGCGTAGACGGCCAGTCCGGTCAGGTCCGCACAGTGATCGGGATGGAGGTGGCTGATGCCGACAAAGTCCAAGGCTTCCGGCGGCATCACCGCTTGCAAAGCGCCGAAGGCGCCCGAGCCCATGTCGAGCGATGCCGTCCAAAGGCGCCCAGCTTTGTCGCGGGTCTGCACCAGGTAACTTGAGGCGGGTGATCGCGGCCCGGCCAGTGAACCGGTACACCCCACTACGAACAACCTCACAGTGCCACCGCCATCGCTGCCACCGCGCCCACTACGGTCAGGCCTCCCAGGCCCGAATCGAAGATGCCGATCAGCGCGTCGCTCACCGTCCCAGACTAACTGAGCGTTACTACCTCCCCGACCAGTCGCCGGACCGATCCCAGTCACGCTGCGCCGGCCGCGAGCAGCGCCCACGAGTCAATAGACTTAGCGCCATGAGTCTGGCGCTGTTGACCGACAAATACGAACTGACAATGTTAGAGGCCGCTCTAGCAGACGGAACGGCCGCCAGGCGGTCTGTCTTTGAGGTCTTCGCCCGGCGTTTGCCACACGGACGGCGCTACGGTGTGGTGGCCGGAACTGGGCGGTTAGCCGAACTGCTGGAGAGCTTCAGCTTTGACGCTCCCGATGGCACTCTCGAGTGGCTGGTCAGCTCTGGGACCATTCAGCCTTCCACCGCCGAATGGCTAGCCTCCTACAAATTCGCCGGTTCAATCAGCGGCTATGAGGAAGGAGAGCTGTACTTCCCTAATTCACCAGTGCTGACAGTCGACGGAACCTTCGCCGAATGCGTGATCATGGAGACCCTGATTCTGTCGGTGCTGAATCATGATTGCGCCGTCGCCTCAGCCGCTTCCAGGATCACCGCCGCCGCCGGTGAACGCCCCTGTTTAGAAATGGGCGCGCGGCGCACCCATGAGGAAGCGGCGGTTGCGGCGGCCCGCGCCGCCTATGTGGCTGGATTCGCTGGCACTTCGATCCTGGAAGCCGGCCGCCGCTGGTCAATCCCCACGATCGGCACCGCTGCCCACGCCTTCACCTTGGTCCATGACTCCGAACGCGAAGCTTTCAGCGCCCAGTTAGCTTCACAGGGGGAAGCCACGACTCTGTTGGTAGACACCTACAACGTCAAACAGGCGGTGGCTCTAGCCATCGAATTGGCTCCCCGCCTGCGAGCGGTGCGCTTGGATTCCGGCGACTTGCCGCAGTTAGCCAGGGCCGTGCGGCGGCAACTGGACGCCCTCGGCGCCTCCAAGACCGCCATCACGGTCACTTCTGACCTGGATGAATTCGCCATCGCCGCACTGGCGGCCGCGCCGGTTGATTCATATGGTGTGGGCACCAAACTGGTCACTGGGTCAGGCGTGCCAACGGCGGAGATGGTTTACAAGCTGGTGGCCCGTGCCGGCGCCGACGGCAAATTGGAGCCAGTCGGCAAACGTTCGCCTGGCGGCAAGTCCACCATTGGCGGCGCCAAGTGGGCCGGGCGGCGGATCGACGATTCAGGCATCGCCGAAGAAGAACTGGTGCTGTCCGGACCGGCCGTCCATCCGGTCGCGCCGGAAGCCTATGGCTTGCGCCCGCTCCAGGTCAGCTACGTCGATCACGGCCAGATCGACCAATCCCGCCTTGGTGCCGCTGGGCTGGCCCGCGCCCGGGTCAGGCACATGACCTCACGCGACGAGCTTCCGCCAGCCGGTCTGCGCTTGTCGGAAGGCGAGCCAGCTATCCCCACCACCATTTCCAACGTCCTTGACGGTGCCGGCGCCTAACCCCGGCCGCCACCCTTCGCTCAGGCTCGTCCCCGCTGCCCTGGCCGATGCCGTCTGCCTGGGCCACCAGCGAAGGCCAGCCTGTCTCCGGCCCAGGACACCGCAGGTCTTCCGCGTTTTCGCTGCTCAGCGCTCCAGCGACGGCGTGCGACCCGGCCGCGGCGTGATGAAGGACCAAGCCGGGAGGACGGCATCGGCCAAACGGTCGGAGTCGATAGTATGGGGCGATAACCTTATAGCGGCTGATGGCAGGGAAGCCGGTCGAAACCCGGCACTGACCCGCAACGGTAGATCGCGCGCGCGATGAGTCCGATCACTGTCCCCAGCCGAAGCGTTTCCATCCGTCGAGGTCTGCGGAGGGCGCCGGTGTCGGCGTTCCTTTTCGGATCGCTTAGCCGAATTGAGGCCCATCGTGAGCGTTCTAGCTCGTCCCGCAGTGGCTTTGGCCGCCACCCTTATCCTTTCCGCATCAATTCCTTTGGCCGCGCCGGTCGCTGCCAGCGCCGCGCCGGTCGCCGACCCCGCCGCGAGCGCCGCTGGCTGGCTGGGCCGCGAACTAGCTAGCGGTGGCGATGTTCTAGCACTGAACGGCGCCACCGACTGGGGTTTGACCATTGACGCGCTGTTCGCGCTGGCCGCCGCCGGAGTCGGCGCGGACCAGGGCGCCGCGACAGCAGCGAAACTGAACGAATCGGGCGAGGCCTACATCGGTGCGGCGGCGGACATCGACACGAAATGGTCGGCCGTCGCCAAGTTGGCTTTGGCCCTGCAGGTGGCCGGGCTGGATCCTTCCGCCTTTCCGGTTGGCGGGTCGAGCCGCGACCTGATCGCAGACCTCAACAGCGCTTTGCGGCCCGACGGCTCGTTCGGTTCCTCCGACAGCGCTTTCAGCCACGCCCTCGCCCTGATAGCGCTGTCCCGCGCTGGCGGCGCACCGACCACAGCGCTGAACTGGTTGACCGCGCAAAGCTGCTCGGACCTGGCCAGCCCGGATTTCGGATCATTCGGCTGGGACAATAACTGCGGTTCGCCGGACGCGGACGCGACCGCTTTGGCACTGCAAGGCTTGCTAGCGGCGGGGCTGGATTCAGCCGACCCGACAGTCGCGGCGGCGACGGAGTGGCTGGCGGGCAAACAAGAACCAGATGGAGGCTTCCCGTCTAGCTGGGGCGGCGCCAACGCCAACACCACTGGTCTCGCTGTCGGCACGTTGTCGCTGGTGGGCGGCTTCGCCGGGGCCGAACAAGGAGCTAAGTACATTGATTCGCTGCGGATCACTTGTGCCACGTTAGATACCGCCAACACGCCTTTGACTGAAGACGCTATCGGGGCTATCGCCATGGACCGGGCCGGCTTCGAGGAGGCCGTCGAATTCGGCCTTGATGAGGTCAACACTGATCAATTCCGCCGCGCCACCAGCCAGGCGATCTTCGCCTTCGGCGCGCCCGGCCCGGGCGAATTGACTTTGAGTGGGGCTGAGGCCAGTTTGCCGACCGGATCATGCGCTGAACCGTCGCAGTCAACCGGAGGCTCACAATCATCGCAGCAGTCAACACCGGCCGCCGCAGGATCGACTTCCTCTACAGCCGCGGCCCTGCCGCGCACCGGCCCAACTATCAGTGTTGGCCTGTCAGCGCTCGCGCTGGTGGCCGTGATCGTCGGGGCGGCGCTGGTGGCGGCGCGGCGCCGGCAGCAGGCCCACATTGGCGCTGACCCCCAGCCGGGCGCCAGTAGCCAGTGATTGGGCTGGTCCTTGGCGCCCTGGTGGGCTTAGCACCAGCTGAAGCCCACAGCGGCGCCTGCACCACCGCCGAACCAGAGGGGGTCACCGTTGTGATCGACTACCAGGGGCTCGGCGGCGGCGTGACCGCTAGTTGCGCGCTCGGTTTGGCCAAGGGCTCAACCGGGCGGGCGGCTTTGGCCGCAGTCGGTGCCTCCACCCAGGGAACCGTGCATGATGGCGACGGTTTCGTCTGCCGCTTGAACGGGCGTCCCGGTCCCTCCGAAGTGCTATCGCTTCCCTCCGGCGATTATCGCGAGACTTGCGAGGCGACGCCGCCAGCGGACGCCTACTGGTCCTATTGGTCAGCCGAGGAGGGCGGCGGCTGGACTTACTCAACCAGCGGCGCTGGTCAGCACCGTGTCAAACTGGGTGGTTTCGAGGGCTGGTCGTTCAACCTGGGCGGGTCCAGCGCCCCCGCGCCACGCTTCACGCCGACGAAAGCACCGGCCCCAGCTCCCCCGCCAGCGGCCGGTGGAGGTTCCCAGGCCCAGCCTGGCACCCAGGGCGGCGGCGCTGACGGCGGCGCAGCCGTTGACGGTGACATCGAACGGACCAACCCAGACGGCCGCTCCAGCCAGGGCGGCACCGCAGCCGGTCGGGCCGGTGGGGCCGATGCCGTCGAAACCAACCCGGCCGCGTCTGGCGAGGAACCGCATGAGTTGACCGACCCGGCCAAACGAGTCCTAAGCGGACCGCCGTCCGTCATCAACTCCGCTTCCAGCGCGCACTCGCCACCGGCGAGCAGCCCGAGTTCAGTCACCGCCCAAACCAACCGGACGCAACGGGGGATGGTTTACGCGCTGCTAAGCGGCATCGGCGGCCTAATCGTGTTAGGCGCCTTGGGTTGGCGGTGGCGCCGAAGACAAACTCAATCCGAGTCGGAATCCCCGCCCATCAGCGAATCGTAAATCGCCTTGCAGGCCGGACAAACCGGGAACTTCGAAGGATCCCGAGTGGGCACCCAAACCTTGCCGCAGAGCGCGACCACAGGTTTTCCGCTGACAGCGGACGCGGTGATCTTGTCCTTGCGGACATAATGAGCGAAACGTTCGTGGTCACCGGGATCAAGGCGGGTTTCCTCGCGCTCCAACAGCTCAGTGCCGAGCGAAGGCGCGGTCGGACGGTCGGGAGCACCGGGTGATCCAGGCGCGTTCGGCGGTTCAAGGGATCTCGGGTTCACTCCTCTAGTCTACTTTCAAGACCGGGCCGTCCTCGGTCGATTAGCGGAGCCGACCCCAAGGACGGCCTTTCTTGAGACGGATCAGGCCGGTCATGTCAACGATCCACCAACCCCTTGGAGATAAGGATTGTGCAACCTTTCCCAACCGACCTGGGTGGCGGGGCCGTGGCCGGACAGCAAGCGAGCGGCATCGGGCAGAGAAAGCACCTGGGCGGCCAATGAACGGCTCATCGCGGCGGGGTCCCCGACCAGGAAATCCGTCCGGCCGATCGACCCGGCGAAGACCACGTCACCGCTGAAGACCGTCGGCTCGGCGGCGCGGACCACCAGCAGCGTGCTGCCGGGCGTGTGGCCGGGGGCATGGCGCAACTCGAAGTCAACCCCGCCAGCCGTGAGGCTGCCCCGGCCCGTGGACGGGTCGATTTCATAAGCCCTGACTGCGGCGGGCTCGCGGAACGGCCCGGGGAAGTAGGCCCGCAACATGGCCACCAACTCTGGGGTCAGTGCCGCCGCCGGATCGGTCAGGAAGGGGCGGTCGGCCGGGTGGATGTAGAGCGGGATGTCGTAGCCGCCCGCTAACTCGGCAGCATCCGCGATGTGGTCAATATGTCCGTGGGTGGCCAGGACCGCCGCCGGAGTTCGGCCCCAAGCAGCGATCTGGGCACGGCACGGTGCCGCCGCCGCTTCGCCCGGGTCTATGATCACGCACTCATCCGAC
>JAIRNM010000340.1 GCA_031258055.1 Bifidobacteriaceae bacterium | reverse complement strand
TGTCCTTAGCCCGCAATGACGGTAAGAACCTGATCCGCCAGGAGCGGACCGATCAGATTAGGCAAATTAGCTTCTGGCTGGGCGATGCCCTGGCCTACGCCAGCGCCACCGAGGCCGAGCCGGACGGATTGGTCATCCATGAGGCCGGTCCGTCCCGGATTACGTTTACGTCCGCATTGCCGGTCGAAGGAGTAACCGGCGCCGGAACCGTCAGCGCCGTGACTCTGGTCTTGGGAGAGGAATGCTGGACCGGGAAGAACGAGGGGCAAGAAGGAGTATTGCGCCGCTGCGTCCAGTCGCCTTCGGTGGATAGTACCGGGGCCGCCCAGCCGCTTTGTGACTACGGCTCGAGTGGGTGCGAGAGCAAATTCGACGACTTCATTGTGGCCCGCGAGGTCAACGACACCAGGGCGCTGTTCACCTACTACTTCGATGACACTTCCGGGCTGGACCCAAGCCATTCGGTGGCAACAGAGCACCTCGGCAACGTCATTGCCGTCGAATTGAAGGTGACTGTGGCCGGAGTCGAAGCCGATGACCGAACCGAAGCGACGGTCTTCAAACGTTATTCAATCAACAAATGGAGGCGGTCGTAATGCGAAGGTTCTTTAGAAAACGAAAGATTCTTGGCGCGCGCAGTAGCCGCGAAGGCAAAGAAGCGGGCCTAACCATGGTCGCGGTCTTGGTGGCCTTCACCATTGCGATGGTGGCCATGTTGGGATCGCTCGTCTACCTAACGGCATCGACCAAGTACTCGCGTGTGGAACAGGATTCCGACCGGGCGTTGGCCGCCGCCGAGTCGGGACTCAACGACCTGCTGGCGCGGCTGCGGCTGGACCCGGGCTACCTGGAGGATATGGTGGCAAAGGCGGGCGATGCCGCCAGCTACTGCCGCCACCCGGCGACCGGTGGCCCGACCGGGGACAAGGACTTATTCGCCAAGGACTGCGGTTGGGACGCCAACGCCGACATCGAATGGGATAAGGTCGGGGGCTCGGATTCTGTGGGCCAGTACTACCACCTAGCCGTGACCGCCTATTGGCCCGCCAGTCGCACGGTGGAGGTGATGGCGACTGGCAAGTCACAAAAGGTGGTCCGCTCCTTGAAGGCTTCAATCGCCCCCGAAACCACCCCACTTTGGCTGTACTTCTCCAACTACGAACTGTCTGATCCGACCGATCCGATCACCTATCCGCCGGGCCCCACCGGCGACGGTTACTACGGCGGCAGCCAGTTGACTTCGGGCGCGTGCGGCGGTTACGGCGCTGGTGGGGCGGCTGCCCGAGAGGACCTGACCTACGCTTGGAAGTTGAAGGAGCCGGGTAACAAGAAGCCCGCGCGGGTTTACTCCAGCCTGACCGCCGTCGGCCTTCCCTGCAAGGAGCCGACCTTTGAAGGCTGGGACAGTCTCAACGGTCCTGTCCACTCGAATGACACGATCAGGGCTAACAAGAGCGAGTTCCTTGGCGAATTCTCTACGGCCGACCCCGCCTGTCAAGCCGCCACCAGCACGAATGAGCTGTCTTGGCAAAAGTGCGTGGCGGCGGGCGGTTCGGCCAAGTTCTCGCAGGCTCCGAAGCACAGTCCTGTTAAGGACATGCCGTCGATCGCTTCCGCCGCCGCTGAATCCGGCAAGGGGACGGGTTGCTTCTATCAGGGGCCCACCCGTGTCATCTTCGAGGGCGGGGGCAAAATGCGAGTCTGGTCGAAACAGACTGAGGCGGCTAACGCGCGGGCGGCCTGTGGTGACCCTGGCGCCTTGGCCTCGGACGGCGGGGCCTTAGTTGATGTGCCCGCCGACGGATTGATCTTCGTGGCCGAAGCGCCAAAGGCAGGCCATACGCAGATTCCGGCGGGCGGGATAGGCGGCCCGAACAAGGATGGCTACCGACTGCCGCTGGGGAACTACAGCGCTGGCATGAAGCCGTTGCCCGGCGCTAAGTACACAGCCGAGCGCGTCATGATGCGGCAAGACCAGTTTGCCGACCTGGCGAACCTGTACGTCGAGGGCGAACTGTCAGGCCGGGTGACGCTGGCGGCGCAAGGCACCATTGTTGTCACAGGCGATCTGCTGACGGCGGATGATTCTCAGGATCTGATGGGATTGAGCGCCTCCACGATTGAGATCTACAACCCGGTGACCGAGGACGTGGCGGTGTCATGCCTCGGTGGGGCCAGCAATTGTATGTGGACCACGCCGTCCAACGCCGTCCATCAGGCGGGCAAGCTCAAAGACTATGATGGCCGCCCCGAGGTCCTCACAATCGAAGCCGCACTACACGCCAGCGACGCCAGTTTCCGCCTTCAGAACTGGAAGGACGGCGGCAAACTAGGTTTGCTCGAAGTCAAGGGCTCGATCGCCCAGATGTTTCGGGGAGTGGTCGCCTGGGAAGAGGACTCAGGTGCCCTGATCAGCGGTTTCGAGAAGTCATACAGCTATAACGAGCAGCTCCGCGAGGGCTCTCCGCTATTGTTCGGGCCCATTGAGAACGGCACTTGGGTGATCCGATGGTTGGAGAAGGTGACCCCTGCCGACCGATTGAAGGGTTGAGCTATCGAGCCGAGCCGTCCGCATCGTGACCGGCTGAGGGGTGGGCGTTGCCGTCCGCGCCGGTCCGGCGCATCCTCTTTCATTACGCGACCGGCGCCTCAAGGTGCGCCACGAATGAAGGAGGATCCCCTTGGCTACCACTCTTCCTGCCGATCCAACGCCCCGGCGGGGCCAGTCGTTGGATCCAGGCCCAGCGGCCAGCTTTCAACCGCAGGCGACGAACGCCTCGACCACGCTGACCGACCTCGTTCTGACACCACCCGATCTTGAAAGCGTGGTCCACGAAACCGTCGGCCATGACCGGCTGACGGCACCGTCAGGTGGAGCCGGTCTGCCGACCACGGCCAACCAACCGACCGGGGAAGCGGACCGAGCTGGGGTGGGTATCGCAGTCGTTTACGTGATCGCTTACCTGACTATGTACATCGCCTTGAT
>JAIRNM010000191.1 GCA_031258055.1 Bifidobacteriaceae bacterium | reverse complement strand
CAGCGTCAACTGACCCAAAGCCCTCCCTTCAACGTAGAGATTGGCCTTGCCGGAGTACTGTTCCGGCCGCATCATGGCGCGCTCAGCCGTGTACTTGGTGGAGGCGTTAGGGGCCAAGCTCGGATCGTAGCTGCCCAGCGGCAATCGTTGGCCATCCGGGCCGCCAATGCCGCCCGCCGCGATCTGGTGATCGCCCGCCCAAGGCGCCTCGCCGACAAACACCAGCTCGTGTTCTGGTAAGACCACGAGTGCACCTTCGTCGCTGGTCAGATCATCAATTGAACCGCAGCCGGAGCGCACCAGGGCCGGGTCGGACTGTTTGGACCAGACCCGCATTTTGCCGTCGGCCGCGAACACGATCCGGGTTGGCCCTTGGTAGGCGCAACCGGTTCCCTTGGCCGATTCAGCGGCGGCGCTCTCAACCGAAGGCAAAGCCAGAGCAGCACGGTGCTTCGGCATTTCGGTGAAACTGACAGGCCTGGATTGGCCAGTCACGCAGTTCTGCCAGGAGTCAGGCTCCGCGAGGCTCGCTTTCTTGCAGTCCAGGTCAGAGGTCGTGAACTCCGCCCCGAACTGCGTGCCGGACGCCCGGATCGTATCATTCGAATGCACCGGCCCGCCCACAAGAGCATCCCAGCGCTCGAAGGTCGGCTCTTTGCAGGGGATTCCCGCCGCCGTGAGCGTGGCGTAGACACGTTTAGGTTTGGTGTTTCCGGGCTGCCGGAGCTCCCAAGAGTAGGCGAGGTCCTCTTTAGCGGCTTCGCCACCAGCCCCGGAACCGCCACACGCGCCGGAGGTTAGCTGCGTGCCGCCGTAATAACCTTGGCCGGAAGGAGTCGGCGGATAGGTTGTGGGATCGGTCGGGTCAGCCAGCTCATAGTCGGAGAAGTACAGCCACATGGGCGTTGTTTCCGGCGCGATCGAAGCTTTGAGGGACCGGATGACGTTCTGCGATTTGCCGGAGACCAGCACGTCCGCGTTCCGGGTGACAGCCGAATAGCCAGTCACGGCATAGTGGTAGAACTCTTTCGCCCCGCCCGCCTCAATTGGGGCCCAGCGCGCTTCCGTCGCGGTCCAACCGCAGTCCTCGACAAAGATGTCGCCTTCCGCCGCCAAGCCGCCAGCGGCCGGGTTCTCGCAGTAGCTCCCGGCCGAGTCGGCGTTCGCCTTCATGTTCTCCAGATAGGTGGGGTCCAGCCGCAGCCGCGCCACCAGGTCGGCCAAGCCGGACCGGGCCGCCGCCAACGCCCGCTCCGAGTCCTGCTCATGCCGCGAATACTGTCGATGCCGTCAAATAGGCCAACGACCCCAGCACCACCAACAGCGCCAAGGTGAAGCACACGAGCACCACGACCATGGTGATGCCCGCGTCCCGGGCAGAGTGTCCACCGGCACTGGAGCTAGTCCGGCTGCGGTCGGCCAACGTCCGGTGCATCACAGTTTCCTCCACTTCGAGATGGAATAACGTTTGAACACTGTCGCTTCGGCCCGGTCGCCTGGTTCATCGCCGCTGATAGTGACTCTGAGCTCAACCGCCACAATGTTGGCGAGCTGACCAGGAGGCACCGAATGACAGGGCGGCTCGCCCGAAGCGGGATCGAAGAAGTAGGTGAAGATTGGGTCTTCGTGTTTGACGTCCCGCGCCAGGATGAGATCATCGAACACATCAGCACAGTCAGGCGAGCCGAATTCGCACATCGGCTGGGCGGCGCCGAAAGCATCAGCGGCGGGCGCGTGAACGCAGCGGCGCAGGAGGCCGTGTTCATCATCTGGTTCACCGGTCCAGCATTTCTCCCCCAGAGTCAAAGTGACGGCGCTCAAGACACCGGAATCGGTCACACCGTCAATCGGCAAGGCCGAATTGAACGTGATCTTGTGCGGGGCCGCCTCCGCCAATACCGCCGCCCCGGAATCCGCATCCGCTTCTGGGTCGCGGGCGGAGGCGTAAGCGAGGGCATCGCCCACCCAGAAGCCCACCTGTCTGATCTGGTCCGTCCGCTGCTGGCGCACCAGATTCCGGCCATCGTGTTTCGCCACTGACAGCAACACCGTTGTGACCATGGCCATGGTGATTGAACTGATCGCGATCACCGTTATCAACTCGGTCAGAGTCATCCCTCGCTCGCGTCCACCTGCGCTCGACCAAAAACACCGCCAATGCTGCCTCATGGGATCACCACTTTCAGGTCGGTGCGGTTCTCGCCCGGTGCTAGCGCCACTGCGACCGGCTCCGCGAGGCCAGCCCGCACCACATAGGAACCGGGATACAAGTTTGTGAAGGCCGCAGCGGAGCCCTTCACCGGCTGCTGAATTGTGTCGCCACCGCCGGCGAACATCGGTTCTAAGAAGACATGGTGGATCGAAGGGTTGACGTTGAGCACGGTAACCGTCAACTGGGCCGCCTTGTCATAGTCGGTGAACTTCACCAGGAAGGCGCCCCCCGCGACTACCTCACTGATCTGTTTGACTGGCTGCGATTGGCCCAAGAGGTCCACATAAGCGGCACCATGACCGCCCAACAGAGTGATCTCATAGTCGCTGCCGACCGCCGCCGGCATCACCTCGAAAGCGGCGCAGCCCCGATGATCGGTCGTCTGGGCAACGGGCGGCGCGCCGTTGCCCGCGACCCGCACGCTGACACCGGCCCGTGCCGTCACGCCGTCAAGGGGTTGACCGGCGACTTCGACCGCCACAATGGCCCTATCCGGGTCCGATGCCGTCGAAGCGTCCCGGTGCCGAGGCACGTATTCGGCGATCACATGACTGGCCGTCCCAGCGCTCATCGAAGCCCAAGTGACGGTCACTGTCACCAAGTCCCCGAGGTCGCCGACCACCGAACCGACGCTCAGACAACTCCCGCCCGCTGCGTTGGTGCGCGGTTCGACGGTCCGCAGCACCCGGTAAGCCTCACCGTCAACTTTGAAAGGGAAATCCGGGTCCGGGTCGGTGCCGCCCGGATGCGTGTACGAATAGGTCATCTCCGCTGGCAGATTCGGGTTGACCTCTTCACCGCGCAAGCTCTGAGCGGCATCAGGTGACGCACCCAATAATGCAGTCGCCATGTCCAATTCGCGTTCAGCCAGGCCCGAAGCTGACACACGGGCGCGGTTATCGGCGCTGGCGGCAGTGCCAGTGGTCAC
The DNA here is from genome assembly GCA_031258055.1 of Bifidobacteriaceae bacterium. Lineage (GTDB taxonomy): Bacteria > Actinomycetota > Actinomycetes > Actinomycetales > WQXJ01 > JAIRTF01. Next base: position 2,393 of record JAIRNM010000191.1, on the reverse strand, counting down.
GACCAATCCCAGCGCCACCGTAAACACGCTGATCAGCACAATTGAGATAACAACCTCGACCAGAGTCGCCCCCCGGTCACTGGCAACTAAGAGACTGCGAGGCGACCCGCTGCGAGGCGACCCGCTCCGAGGCGACCCGACATCGCTGGGCCGCTCCGTTTTCGCTGGGAGAGGCCAAGCTCGCATCGCGTCTCCAAGGGCGGAATCGCTCCTCAAACAGACCATATCGCGCATGTTTTATAAACCGCACTTTCCGGCCACGCATTCATCAAGGGTGAACCGTCTAGTCCACTTGCCAGCGGCGTCTTTCTCGTTCAAATCCGTGCAGGCATAAGACTTCCAGTCGTAGGTGGAAGACCCCGATCCCATCAAAATCTGATCGCCCGGCCATTTCGAGGCGTTGCCGTAGCCCGGACTGGCCTGGTTTACCGACCAGCAGTTGTGGTAGTACGACTTGGTGAACCAAACAGCGCGCTGGAGGGTCTCGTTGAAGCCTCCTGGCACGCCGTAATTGCCGGCTTTGTTTCCAAGCTGGCCCTTCGAGTTGTAGCCCCGGCCCCAATACTGGCCGTTCTCCAATTGCCACAAGAAGTAGCCCTGGCCAGACTGGAAGCTGACAACATGGCTGGCTATCTCCACGACCGAGCCAGCGCCGCCGAATGAAGACACCTGTCTCAGTTGCGCCGCGCCCAGATGACCCGGGTTGTGGCTGACCGAACGGATGTCGGGAAGGTTCTCGTAGCTCCGCTCCGGTTTTCCCCAGCCGTAGAAGACACCGTCTTCAGCCAGCGCTCCCGTGGCCGTGAAAGCACAGGAGATTGAGATGATCTTGGGGTTGCGGCTGCCGAAGTCAACCAGCCCGGGTCTGCGCGCGCAAGCTTCCTTCTGGGCGGTGTTGCCCTGGTTGCACTGGCGCCCGAGCGCCCCGAAATGCTGGGTCTTCCCCCAGCTCAGAACCCGGCCGGTCGAAAGCAAGGCGGCGCCGAAGGCGATCCCAGAATGGATTTGGACAATGTATTCGTCTGGGCTGTTGGCCCTGAACCAGGGCGAAAGGCCTTGCGACGGCATCGCCACCTGGGGCTGTCCAGCGTCCACCTGGGCGGTGGTGCGACCGCCGGAAAGCTTGCCGTTCTCATCGCCTTCGGGCCGTTCGTGGTGGTACGCCGCCAAGAATTCATCGTGCCCGAAGTACCAGACCTCGCCGTTCTCCAGGATGACCCAGAACGTGCCGTAACCGCCTTCAAGCGCGACCGGGCGGTTGCCCTCGACCGATGGGTCCGGCAGGCCGGACACTAGCTTGGCGCCGACTTTGTTCGTGGCGTTGTCGGGGCCTGGGCCGCCCATGCCGGAGATGCCCCAGGAATAGACCATGCCGTCGGTGGTGATCGCGGCGCCAGCCTTTTCGGTGCGGGAAATGGTTTGCGCGTTGCAAAGGAGCGGTTTCGATGTGTCTTTGGCTTCGCCTCCGATTCGTATCTTGATGGGCGGATAGGAACGGTACCGGTTGCCGGAGCCGTCATGCCAGCCGTAAACGCCCCATCCCCAGACGCAGCCCGCGACGTCGAGGGCGTTGAAGTTGTAGATGCCGGACGCGACGTCGATGATGATGCCTTGGGGCAGGTTCTCGACTGGCGCGGGCGGGAAAGCGGTCAGCTCAGCCTCGCCATACTGGTCGCCGGAGATCCCGTCCCAGGCGTAGCCCCAAATGTAGGCGGTGCTATTAAAAACGCCCACCCCCGTGTCGACCGAGCGGAAGTCTTTACGCGATTCGACTTCGACCCCGCCCGGCTTGTTCAGAACGGCTGGCACGGCCAGCGGCTGCCTGGTTTGCGGCAGTCGCCGCGCTTGCGAGTCGTTGGTGGTTCCGATGCCGTGGGCCGGGTCAAGACCCAAATCGGTGCCGCTGGTCGCCGCCAGGGCGAGTGCGACCGCGAGCGCTCCCATTGCCCAGAGTCGGCGCCCTTTCGGCGCGCGCCGACTAGCTTTCCCCCCGATGCCCTGCATTCTGGCCTCTCTGGTGTCCACATCCCGTTACGAAATCCAGGTGCGCGGGCACCTGGACACTCTGTCAGAGAGATTGACGAGAATCCTCGAGGGCTTCTCGCGGGCGAGGTCGCCAATGCGCAGAAGGGCCATGTGGCTCTGACCTTATGCCTTGACCCGCGGACTGATTAAGCTCACGACTCAAGGCCGTTCAAGAATAATCGACCAGTTTTGCCAAAGGCAAATCGCTTGTGCAAGGAATACCCACTTCTACCAGGCAGATCGACGTATTCCTTGCACGGGAGAGTAGGGCGGGTGGACGGGACCGGCGGCTAGGGCCAAGCTAGAACCATGTCTATCGAATCCGAAGTGCCTGCCACCGAGCCATCGCTTCCGCGCCCAACTATGGT
>JAIRNM010000049.1 GCA_031258055.1 Bifidobacteriaceae bacterium | reverse complement strand
GGTGAGCCCCGGCATCAGGCGGTGCAGGCTCGACACCGCGGATCGGGCCAGAATCTCCGCCAGTGCTTCAGGGTTCCCCCGGTCGGCCGCGGTCAGGCCGCTCAGGTAGCGGTGTCGGCCGCTCTTGAAGACCAATACCGGCGGCCAGCGCAAGCGCGCCAGCATCAGATTGAGCACCAGCCGACCGGCACGCCCGTTGCCGTCGATGAACGGATGGATGCGCTCGAACTCAGCGTGTAGCTCCGCGAGCGTCACCGGCGCGCTAGCCGCGTCGAAGCCGTCGCTCACCGCTCGCCTCCCGAACTCGTTGGCCTTGCGCAGCCAGTCGTCAAGCATCGGCGGCACCAGCGGGAACGTTGGCGGCGTCATACCGCCCGGGAACGAGCGGATCTCGTGGCGGCGGAAGCTCCCCGGCGCCTCGCTCGGATCGGCAGCGGGATGGGGCGCGACCTCCCAGACCGGTCCCAGCGCCAGCCGGTGCAACTCCCGGAGCTCTGTCAGCGTCACGAGCCGGTCGTGCTCGTAGCGCCGCCCGGCGTCGGCCTGGGCGAACACCCAACGGGAAGCCTCCGCGTAACCCAAGACCTCCAAGTACTCGGTAAGCTCCTTAGCTCCCACGGTGCGGCCCTGGTCTAGCAGTGCCTCCACCTCTCGCAGCGCCAGCGTGTTGCCCTCAACCGCGGTTGAAAGGTGCGCCTCGCTGAGCCAGAGCGCGTGCCAAGCGGGCTGTTCGACACTGAACGTTGGCAGGCCGCCCAACTGACGCAACTCCTCAATCGCGCCAGCGAACGCATCGAATGCGGCCTGGCGCGGCGGTCGGCCGCGGCGGGAGGAGGGGGCGGAACTTGTCATAGGTCGAGCCTATCGAAATGAACGTGACAAGGCCGGTCCCTTTTCGGGTTCCTCAGAGTGTGGCGCGCGGGTTTGAGTTGTCCGAACTGGGTTGGTTGTCGTTGCCGTCCGAGGGGCCGCCACCAAACCCGCCGTCGCCGAAGGAAGAGCCTTCGATGATCGATCGGGGGTCGGTGATCAACCCGTCCTCGTCCGGTGTGCCAACAACAGTGATGTCATCGCCTTCTGCTAGGTCCGAGACGTCGCCTAAGAGAGTTACAGAAGTGTCGCTGCCCACTTCGATTTGGTAGGTCTGGCCGTCTTCGGTCTCAATCGTGATGGTGTCGCCGTCGATCTTGGTGATCGTTCCAGCGGTTCCGCCGAACCCGCCGCCGCCGAAGCCGCCACCGCCGCCGGAGGGCATATCGCCGGGAAGCTCGCCGTCTTCGCCGGGGGGAGCCTGGCCCGGACCAGCGCTGGGGAATCCACCTGGGAACTGGCCGCCGTCGGCCCGGCCGTTGCTGGGGTTAGCGTTGGAATCGACCGTCGCGCGGCCGGTGAGCACGCCACCGGCGAAGGCCAGGGTGGCGATCAAAGCGCCGCCCAGAATCAAGGTCAGAAGCGGCCGTTTGGCGCGCTGGGCCGGCGGGGTCTGTGCCGTCGCTGGGGGAGTCGCCAGAATTCCGGCCGCTCCGACCGGGGTCTCTCTCCGCGCGCCGTCCTGGGCACCAGTGCTTGCGTGGTCATTCGTCATTTTCTAGCTCCTTACTTGATCAGTTGTAACCAGCGCGGACCACTAGCAACTCGCCCGAGGAGATCCTCGGGCACTGGCCCGCGGTGCCCCCAGCAGTTCCTGCCTGCCGCGTCAACATGGGCAGCGCGTCACTAATTGGGCCTCTCCCCATTAGTGGCGCGGTGTCGGTCCGCGTTCATGCGTCATTCATGCTTCACTCATGCCTCAACGCGTCGACTGGTTTCATCGCCGCCGCCCGCAAGGCCGGATAACCGCCAAAGATCACGCCGATCCCGACCGACACTCCCAGCGCCAACCAGACCGAGGCCAGCGATATGACCGGCCGGGTGCCCAGAATGGCGATGTGGCTCAGCCCCCACGCGCCCGCTACACCGACCAGGCCGCCGGTCAGCGACAGCAACGAGGCCTCGATCACGAACTGCCCGGCGATCGCCGCCCAAGGTGCCCCTAAAGCCTTACGGATGCCGATTTCGCGGGTTCGCTCAGAGACTGTCACGAGCATGATGTTGGTTACCCCAATACCACCCACCACCAGCGAGATCGCGGCGATTGCGGCGAGCATTGCCGAAAGCGAACTCGTCGCCTCGGTGGACGTCTCGATCAGTTGTTCTTGGGTGGTTACCCTAAAGGTGGCGTCCGCCGCGTCGATCCGCAGCGCTTCGGCTATGGCGTAAGTAGCTTCCGATGCCGCCGCTTCAACCACCGCCGTCGAGGCCGCCTGCAGCGTGATCGAGGAGAGCGACCCGTAGCCCGTGAGCGAACGCTGAACGCGAGTGAGCGGCGCGACTAATGACGAATTACCAGACGATCCGCCGGTGGTGTCTTTCACCTTCATGACGCCGTAAACAGTGAAGGGCGCGCCCCCAACCATTAGCTGGCGGCCAACGGCGTCATCGGCCCCAAAAAGGTCGTAAGCTAAATCGGCGCCGAGGACGCAGACTTGGCGTGCCCCGGCGGCATCGGCGGCCTGGAAAGCCGTACCCTGCGCCAAGGGCGAGTTGGTGACCGAGAAATACTCCGGGGTGGTGCCGATCACCGTGGCGGAAGTCGAGACGGTGCCGTAAGCGACGGTGGCGGAGGTCGAGACTTCTGGCACCACCGCGATCACGTCCGGAGCGTTGTCTGGCGTGATCGCCTCGGCTACCTCCACCGTGAGGTCCTGAAAGGATGTCGCCCCGCGGCTCATGCCAGCCGAAACAGTGATGGTGTTGGTGCCGAGTCCGGCGATCTGGCTGACTACCTCGGCGGACGCGCCCGAGCCGACCCCCAACAGCAGGATCACCGAGCCAACCCCGATCAACACGCCCAAGAGGGTCAGGGCGGCGCGGGTCAGGTTGGCGCGAATCGAGCGCAGCGCGGAGGTGAGCATTTCGAGGAAGCTCATGGCAGCGCCCCCAGGGCCGTGGTCGGGGACCACGCCCCGGCCGCCCCCACGGGGGCAATCCCCATGCCCGTCGCGCCCGCGGGGACGGAGCCAGAGACAATCCGGCCATCACTCATTTGGATTATCCGACCCGCTCGCGCGGCGACGTCGGCTTCGTGAGTGATCAGCACGATTGTCCGTCCAGTTTGGTTCAATTCGCCGAAGACATCAAGGACTTCGGCGGTGGCCGTAGAGTCCAGGTTGCCGGTCGGCTCATCGGCCAGAATCAAAGCGGGCGTATTGACCAGGGCGCGGGCCACCGCCACGCGCTGAAGCTGGCCGCCGGACAGTTCGCTCGGCCGGTGCGAAGCCCGGTTGGTCAGCCCCACCAGGCCGAGAGCGGCGAACGCCCGGCGGCGCCGCTCTGACCGTTTGACGTCCGCATAGGCCATCGGCAACTCGACGTTGGCAAGCGCGGACATCGACGTGATGAGGTTGAACGACTGGAAAACGAAGCCGATCTTGCGGTTGCGAATCTGCGCTAGTTCATCGCCGCGCAGGGACGAAGTGTCCACGCCGTCCAATAGATAGGCGCCCGCGTCTGGCACATCAAGCAGCCCAAGTAGGTTCATGAGCGTCGACTTGCCGGAACCGGAATGGCCCATGATGGCGACGAACTCCCCTGGACCGACTGTCAGCGAGACGTCGACCAGTGCCCGCACCGTCGATTCGCCGCCACCATAGGTGCGGGTCAAGCCCCGCGTCTCGATGACTGGAAGGTCGGCGTTCCAGTAATGGGGACTGTCCCCATTAGTGGTCGGTGCCGGGGCGGAGGCGGGCTCCGACACCGGGGGCAAGACCTCCGTGCTGTCATTAGTCATTGTTCAGCCCATCCCCGGTGGTCCGCCAAAGCCACCGCCACCACCGCCGCCGCCGAACCCGCCAGTGCCGCCGCCGAACCCGCCCGCGCCGCCAAAGCCAGTCGAATCGGTTCCGCTCGAACCGGTGGCCGTGTCGACCGAGATGAGGATGCTTTGGCCTTCTTGCAGGCCGCTGGTGATTTCAACGGTTGAATCGCCCTGTAAACCAACGCCGACGCTCTGAACGGTCTGGCTGCCGTCTTCGGTGATCACTGTCACACTGCCAGTGGTTGAATCAAGCGCGTCCACTGTGACCGCTGTGGTCGGTAGGTAAAGAACATCGATCGCTTCGGCTGTGGTCACCAAGATGGTCGCGGTCTGTCCCAAACGGACTGATTCCGGCACGTCAGTCAGCGTGATGGTGGCGGTGTAGGTTACCACCGAGTTGGAGGCGGTCGCCGTTGGCGAGATGGCGCTGACCTCGCCGCTGGCACTCACCCCAGTCAAGGCCGGGAAGGTGATGGTGGCCGGTTGGCCTGCGGCCAAATCGGCCGCGTCCGCCTCGGCGAAGGCTCCCGCCACCGTCAGTTGGCCCGAACTGACCACGGTCAGCACCGTCGTGGCGCTGCCTTGGGAACTGGTACCGCTGGTCGTTCCTGTCGCGCCCGCCTGGCCCGCGCCGCCGCCGGTGGCGGTGGCCGAACTGGTCGAGTTGGAGGAACTGGAGGCGGTGGTACCAGAAGTGGTCGAACCGCTGCCGGTCACCGTATCTCCGACGGCAGCGTTAACAGCGGTGACGATGCCGTCAATGGGCGAGACCAGTGCCAGATTCGCGGCCGCCGCCTCGGCCGTCGCCAAGGTCTCTTGGGCGCTGGCCAGGGAAGTGTCGGCGGTAGTGGCTTGCGCCTGGGCTGAGGTGACTTGAGCCGAAGCACTGGTGGCTTGCGACTGGGCGCTGGCGACTTGCGATTCGGCTTGGGCCACCGCCTGCTGGGCGCCGCTCAGCGTTAGTACCGTCCCGGTGCTGGTGCCGCCGCTGGCGGTGCCGGTGCTGTCGCCCCCGGTCGCGCCCGAGCCAATCGGTCCGCTGCCGTTGGCGCCGCTTGATGGTTGACTGACGGAAGTGGTTCCGCCGCTGGTCACAACTGTTTGACCGGCTTGGACGGCGGCCAGATTGGATTGCGCCTCAGATAGCGCCAGCTCAGCCGCTTCGACCGTTTTGTTAGCCGAGGTGAGCGACTGCTTGGCAGCGGTGACTTGGCCGTAGGCGGCATCGGCCTCGCTGGCGGCCCGGTCGACGGCCCCCTGAGCGTCTTCGACGGCTTGGTTGACGGCATCGCCCGTGATGGTGGCCAAGGTGTCCCCGGCCTTGACCTGATCGCCCACTTTGACGTCTAAGGTGGCCACTTCACCGGAGTTGGAGAAAGCCAAGTCCTGGCTGACGGCGGGCTCAATCTGGCCGGTGGCGGAGATGGCGCGGCTGACCGTGCCGACGGCCACGGTAGCGCTGCGGATGGTGCCTTCGGCGTTGTCGGCCAGGCGTCGGGGCGGAACACGATCCAGTAGACGGCGCCAACGGCGGCGATCACGGCCACCACCATGACAACGTTCAGCCAGCGGGGGAGTCTGCGCATGACCTCAATGTT
>JAIRNM010000438.1 GCA_031258055.1 Bifidobacteriaceae bacterium | reverse complement strand
AGCGCCTTGGCGGAGTTCCTGGCGCTGCCGGTTGGCCACGACTGTTACCGGCTCGTCCAGCCCAGGGCGATCAGCGAGCTGAGCCGCCGCTTCGACGTCGACCTGGACCGCGCTTGGGTAACCGACGCGCAGCTCCAGGCCTACCGCCGAGATCTTCCTGCCGCCCTGTTGCGGGCAGCCGGTCAGGCGAGGGAGCGGAAGAATTCGGCCGACTGGATCAGGTCTTGAATGCCGCCGCCATCATGGCCGGCGAAGGGCCAGACCTGGATGTCTTTGGGACCGGCGTAAGCGTTGAAAGCGCCAAAAACCGTGGAGGGCGGCGTAATCGAATCGGTCAAGCCAGCGGCGAAATGAGCCGGCGCCTGGCAGCGGCGGGCGAAGTTGACGCCATCGACGAAGGACAAAGTGCGGCGCACCGAAGCTTCGTCATCGGGCCGGGTCGCTAGATAGGTGGCTAGCTCCTGGTACGGCAGTTCGTCGGTGACCGCAACGCCACGCATGATGTCGCTCAGGAAGGGGCTCAGCACAGCGGCGCCTTTGACCCGCTCGCCCCCTAGGGCAGTCGCGGCGAGGGCGGAGCCGCCACCCTGCGATTGGCCGAAAACGAAGACGCGGGCCGGGTCAACGGCGGCCAATTCCCCGGCCGCTTCGACCGCTCGGGCGGCATCGGCGAACAGGCGCGAGTAATAGTAGGTCTCCGGCGCCGTCACGCCTTTGGTCACAAAACCGGGCACCATAGGGCCGGAACCATGCGGATCGGGCGTGTCGCCGGGGGCCCAAGTGGCGCCCTGGCCCCTGGTGTCCATCCTGAATTGGGCAAACCCAAGGGCCGGCCAGGTCAGCTCCTGGAGGGGCGAGCCGCGCCCACCACCGTAACCGCCGAACTGGACAACGCACGGCCAGGGCGCAGTTCCGCCGCTGGGTACACGCAGCCAAGCTTTCACGCCCTCACCACCGAAACCGGGGAAGGTCACGTCATAGACCTCGACCCCATGTAAGTCGAGTTCCAAACGGGAAACCGAAACCGCGCCACCAGCGGCGCGTGACTCCTTCAAGCTGATCTCCCAGAAAGTGTCAAAGTCTTCCGGTTCGGGCACGTCGGCGACATAGGCCCGCAGTTCTGGAAGAGTCAGGTCGAGGTTCATAAGCCTAGGCTAGCTTTCCCCCGCCAACTCCCAGCGGGCACCGCTGGGAGAGTCCTCCACCTGGATACCAGCCGCCGTCAAACGGTCGCGGATCGCGTCGGCGGCGGCGAAATCACGGGCGACGCGGGCAGCGGCCCGGGCTTCCAACTGGGCTTCGACCAGCGAAGTAAGGGCCGCGTCCGCCCTTGAGGCGGCGCCCGCTGAGTCCCGCCAGGGGGGCTCCAAGGGGTCCAGCCCGAGAGCCGCCAACATGGCCCGCACCTCCAGCAAAGCGGTCAATGCCTCCTCGTCTTGATATTCGGCCAAGGCGGTGTTGCCGCGCCGAACACCGTCGTGGATCTGGGCCAAAGCGGCAGCGGTGGCGAGGTCATCGTCCATTGCGGCGCTGAAAGCCGCTGGCAGAGTCACGTCCGCGACCGGTTGGCCAGCGCCCAGTCGCTCGCCCGCCCGGCGCACAAAGCCGTTGATCCGCTCCCAGGCGGAGGCGGCCTCAACCAAACTGGTGTCGGAGAATTCCAGGGTTGAGCGGTAGTGGGCGGCGGTCAGAACGTAGCGCAACACCACCGGATCGGCCCGTTTCAACAATTCAGAGGCGAGCAGGGTGTTCCCGAGCGACTTCGACATTTTGACCCCGGCCTGAGTGACGAAGGCGTTGTGGACCCAGTAGCGGGCAAACCCGTAGCCAGCCGCTCGTGACTGAGCCAGTTCATTTTCATGATGCGGGAAACGCAGGTCAATCCCGCCCCCGTGAATGTCGAAGGTTTCCCCCAGAAACCGCAAGGCCATCGTTGAGCATTCGAGATGCCAGCCGGGCCGTCCCCTCCCCCACGGCGTGTCCCAAGCGGCATCGGCCGGCTCAGTCGGCTTTACAGCCTTCCAAAGGGCGAAATCGTGCGGGTCGCGCTTGTCCGGTTCCAACTCGTCTTCGGCTGGAACCAGGTCTTCGAGGCGCTGATGGGTCAACGAGCCGTAATCTGGATATGAACGGACATCGAAGTAAACGTTGCCCACCTGGCCGGTGTAGGCCTTGCCGTTAGCGATCAAACGTTCGATGAAAGCCACCATATCAGGCACCACACCAGTCGCGCGCGGCTCGTAGGTGGGAGCGGTGAGGCCGAGCGCCTCGTAGGCGGCGGTGAAGGCTCGTTCCCAATGACCGGCCCAAGCCCACCACGGTTCACCCGCCTCGGCCGCTTTGGCCAGAATCTTGTCGTCTATGTCGGTGACGTTGCGGATGAAGCGCACACGGTTACCGGACCGTTCCAGCCAGCGTCGCAGCAGGTCAAACACCACCGCGGGCCTGAGGTGGCCAATGTGGGGGGCGCTTTGCACGGTCGCGCCGCACTGGTAGATGCCCACGTAACCGGTTCTCAAGGGTGTAAACGGGCGGACGGTCCCGGTCGCGGAATCATGCAGGGAGAGACTCATGGGCTTCAGATTACTGCCCCGCGCGCAGCAAACAGACGGCTAAGGCCGCCAGTCCCTCTCCCCGGCCGGTAAAACCCATCCCGTCGCTCGTAGTCGCCGTGACGCTGACAGGGGCGCCCAGCATTTGCCCGATGCCGTCTTCCATCTCCTTACGCCGGGTGGCCAGCTTCGGCCGGTTACCGATTAGCTGAACCGTCGCGTTGACCACTGTGAAACCGGCCTGGCGGACCGCTCCCACAGTCTCGCGCAAGAAAACCACTGACTCGGCACCGGCGAATTCGGGTCTGCCGGTGCCGAAAAGTTGGCCGATGTCGCCCAGGTGAGCGGCCGCCGCCAAGGCGTCGACCAGAGCGTGGGCAATCACGTCGCCGTCGGAGTGACCATCTAAGGGCGGTAGGCCCGGCCATTCCAAGAGGCCTAAGCGCAAAGTCCGCAGCGGGGTAATGGAGCCATCTCCCCCGCCCGGCCGGTCCTCACTACCCCTCTGGTCTTCGCTGCTGGCGCTACCCCAAGGGGCGCTTCTGGCGCCGCTGTCCGGACTGGGGTCGGTGTTCAGTCGACTGGCGAAACGGTGAGCGTCAAAACCCTGCCCGATGCGTAAACTCATGACCGCGAGGGGCAACGGCTCGCTATTCGGCTGACTCGGCGACCGTGGTCGCAAGCACGCCGTCAAGGCGCAGTTCAGCCGCTTCCTCTTCGATGTCTTCGGCCAGCGCCAACTCGGAGACGAGGATCTGCCTGGCTCTGGCCAGCATTCGCTTCTCTCCCGCACTCAGCCCGCGGTCAGTGTCGCGGCGGGACAAATCCCGGACCACCTCCGAGACTTTGATCACGTCGCCAGAGGCGATCTTCTCGACATTGGCCTTGTAGCGCCTCGACCAGTTCGTTGGTTCTTCGCGCACATCTGATCGCAGAACCTCGAAAACGCGCTCTAGGCCATCGCGGCCAACCACATCCCGCACTCCGACCAGTTCAACGTTGTCGGCTGGAACATCAATCGTCAGGTCGCCTTGGGTCACTTTCAGTCTGAGATACAGCTTTTCTTCACCTCTGATGGTGCGAGTGCTGATCTCCTCAATGAGCGCCGCTCCGTGGTGTGGATAAACCACGGTCTCTCCAACTGCGAATGCCATAATTCCCGTCAAATCCCCTCTCGCGAACGGTCAAGTTTAGCACGCCGGTTTGACCGGCTCGTGGCAGAGTTCCGCATAACCCCAGGCCAGCGGCGCTTAATGCAGTATTGAGGGCGGGCGTTGCCGCAACGGCAACGCCCGCCCTTTTTCAGTTGCGGCCAAATAGTAAACCTGCCGCCGTCCTAGGCCTTGCCTTGGTTGGCCACAGCCTCAATTGCCGCCTCGGCGGCCGCCGGATCCAAGTAGGTCCCACCTGCGTTCAGTGGCTTCAGATCATTGTCCAACTCATACACCAACGGTATGCCGGTCGGGATATTCAGACCGGCAATGGCTCCGTCGGAAATCCCATCGAGATGCTTGACGAGCGCACGCAGGGAGTTTCCGTGCGCCGCCACTAGGACCGTCTTGCCTTCCACCAAATCCGGCACGATGGCTTCGCGCCAATACGGTAACGCCCGCTCGAGCACATCTTTAAGCGCTTCGCTACGGACAACCGGACCGCCTTGGTAACGGGGATCACCATCTTGGGAATACTGCGATCCCAGCTCAATCTCGGGCGGTGGCGTGTCGTAAGAACGACGCCAGATCATGAACTGCTCTTCGCCATATTCGTCGCGGATTTGCGTCTTGTTCTTTCCCTGCAAGGCGCCATAGTGGCGTTCATTCAACCGCCACGAGCGCTTGACTGGAATCCATAACCGGTCAGCCGCGTCCAATGCCAAATCGGCGGTGACGATAGCGCGGCGCAGGAGTGATGTGTGCAAAATATCAGGCGACACTCCTGCGCCAGTCATCAGCTCACCACCACGAATGGCTTCCGCCCGACCTTTCTCCGACAGGGGCACATCGACCCAACCGGTGAATAGGTTCTTGGCGTTCCATTCGCTTTCGCCATGGCGAAGGAGCACGAGCTTGTAGGTCATTGACAATCAGCTCTCTCGATTGGCCGCGTAATAGGCCTCACGAATTGGCGCGGGAATGCGACCACGGTCAGAAACCT
>JAIRNM010000303.1 GCA_031258055.1 Bifidobacteriaceae bacterium | reverse complement strand
GCTGGCAGTTGCCGCAGCGGCACCAGTCGCGGAATGATGGCGCTGCGGGCCGGGGAGGCCACCGACGCGGCGCCCGATTGCGTCGCCACCAGCCCGTAGAGCAACCACACGTCATTGGCCTGAAGGTAGGCCTGGAGCACAATCCCGAAGGTTGCCAGCCACATTACGGTCGATGCCGCCAGCGCGACCTTCCGTCTGTCGTAGGCGTCTACTAGCGCCCCGCCGTAAAGACCGAGCACCACCACAGGCACTAGGGCAAAGCCGCCGACTAGCCCAACCGACAACGACGATTCCGTCAGGTCGTAGACCTGCAACGCCACTGCCGTGGCGGTCAACATGGCGCCGATGTTGGCAAGCGCCTGACCAACCCAGATGCGCCGGTAATGGGCCGATTCCCTGAGCGGTGTGATGTCGGCGAAGATCGAGGACACTAAACAACCCTAAACGCCCGGCTCCAAGGGGCTGTTTCCAGGACGCTGGCCAAACCCGAATTTTGATCCCACTTAGGCTTGGTCTTCGACGGTGGCCCGAGCCACGCCCGGCGCTAGCCGAAGAGGGCTTGGACCGGCTCGCGCACGAAATACAGGATGAAGAGCACAGCAGCAACCCACATCAGCGGATGGATCTGCTTGGTCTTGCCGACCGCCACCTTGATTAGGACGTAAGCGATAAAACCGGCGCCAATCCCAACTGTGATCGAATAGGCGAAAGGCATCAGCACGATCGTCAGGAAAGCTGGGATAGAAATCTCATAGTCCTTCCAAGCGATACCAGAGACCTGCATCATCATCAGGAAGCCGACTACAACGAGAGCCGGTGTGGCCGCTTCATAAGGGACCATTGCCACCAAGGGCGAGACGAAAGTCGCCAACAGGAACAACACGCCCGTCACAATGTTCGCCAGACCCGTCCTGGCGCCGTCCCCGACGCCAGCGGCGGACTCTATATAGGCCGTGTTGGAGGACACGCCGCCCAGTCCACCAGCGATGGCCGCAGTCGAGTCGACAACCAGGATCTGCTTGGTCTTGGGCGGATTGCCCTCTTTGTCCAGCAGGTCACCTTCCGCGCCGATCGCCACCATTGTGCCCATGGTGTCGAAGAAGTCCGCTAACAGAAGCGAGAACACCATCAAGGTGAGTGTCAGCACCCCCAGGTGTTCGAAAGCCCCAAGGATGGAGAACTGCCCCAAAATAGAGAAATCAGGCAGTTCGAAAACGCCGTCGAACCGGGGAACGTTCAGGCTCCAGCCACCCGGGTTGTCCGCGGAGGAGCCGAGGTTCGCGATCAGTTCCACCAGCACCGCCAGGATTGTCGCCGCCACGATAGCGATCAGCAGGGCACCTTTGACTTTGCGGACCATCAGGACGATTGCCAGCAACAAGCCCACCACGAACACCAACACGGGCCAGGTGTCGAGCGAGCCAGTTCGTCCGAGTTGCAGCGGCGTGCCCGCCGCGGGTGTTACAAAACCGGCGTTGAACAGTCCAATTAAAGCGATAAAGAGGCCGATGCCGACCGAGATAGCGATCTTCAGTTGGGTCGGCACAGCGCGGAAGACAGCTTCACGGAAGCCAGTCAAGACTAGGACCAGAATGATGATGCCTTCTAGCACCACCAGACCCATCGCGTCCGCGAAAGTCATATCCGGCAACTGGGCAACGGTGTAGGCGACCATAGCGTTGATGCCCAGCCCCGCTGCCAAGGCCATCGGATAGTTCGCGACCAGCCCCATGACAATGGTCATGACCCCCGCCACAAGGGCCGTGCCAGCCGCAACGGTAGCGATGTCCCGTTCGCTGCCGCCGCCGATGAATGTGCCCGCACTTGAGGGAATGTCAGACAGAATCAGCGGGTTGAGCACAATGATGTAGCTCATGGCGAAGAATGTGACCAGACCGCCCCGAATTTCCCGCGCTAGGGTTGATCCGCGCTCGCTGACCTTGAAGAAGCGGTCAATCTGTCCCTTCCAGCCGATTGGCGGCACGCTCTTTAGCTGAGCCTTGGTTTGGGCCTTCGACTGCGTTTTAACTGGGGCTTTGCTACGCGCTCCGGGCGAAGATGGAGGTCGTTTGGTGGCCCCACCGGAAGAGGGTCGCTTGGCTGGCTGGTTTGGTCGCTTACGGGAGCGTCGGGATCTCTTAGCCATGCCAGCAATTGTTCCAGATTGATCCGATAGGCATGAATCGGCCAAACAACGGTTAGGCTTCATAAGCGTGACGCCTGTCCCGCCCTCAGTCGAGATCAATCATGCCTTGCTGTTCTCGATCGGCACCGGCCTGTGGGGCATAGCCCTCGCCGTGATGGTTGTCTTAGACCTCGCTGGCATCTACCAGGCCCGCGTCTGGATCTGGGTGTGCGGAGCCGGCCTGATCCTAGGAATCGCCGCGATCATCTACTCCAAGTTCTCCTGGCGTGCCCGCCAACCCTCCGCCCAGATCAATCGAGACGAGCGATGAATCGTCAACCATGGGCGCATTAGCGGGCCATTGGCTGGCGATGCGCGCGACGTCTGTCTCCGAATGCGCCCCGCAACCGTGGTCGTAGGAAACTACGGCGCCATCGCGCGGCGACCACTGATTAGTGCAAACACCGAACACCGCGCGCAAACCGCCCGCCAGCGGCGTTAAGAAGCCGCAGGTAGAACACTTACCTGCCGCCTTGACAGCCTCCGGGGCCTGGGGGCCATGGACGCCGTCATACCAGCGCGTCGCGGCCTGTGCCCGGCCCTCAGGCGAAAGCACCCTGGGACGCCCCAGGCCCAGCTCCCAAATGGCGAGCTGGTCGATTTCCTCATCGCCAGTCGCCCTAAAGCCGGGTTCAAGGCGTGGATCGTCCAGGACTTGCGGTAGGGTGACGCCGGGGCGGACATCGCCCGGCTGGAGCCGATCCGCCCAAGGCACAAAGGCGGGCGCCAAGAGAGCCCCTTCGCCGGGCAAGAGTTCCGTCTCAGACACGGTGACATGGCGGGCGCGCGGCACCCGTGCCATGGTCACAGACCAGCGCCAACCGACGTAACCAGGTAACAAGCAGGCGAACTGGAGACTGCCGACCCGCTCGCCTTCCATTTCCAGGCCGAGGTATTCGCCAACGTCACCAGGGCCCGCGATTTCCGCCAACGCCTGGCGGGCCAGGTCCTGGGCTTCCTCAGAGGCCAAGTAAGGGTCCGTCCTGGAACGCTTCCGGGCGCTGGCCAACGCCGCCGCCTGGCTCACGCTTCCAGATCACCCGCCACAGCCCGCAACAAGCCCGCCACCTTGCTGGCAGAGCGCCTTTCCGGATAGCGTCCGCGGCGCAAGGTGTTCGAGGTCTCGTCCAGCACCTTGATCAGATCCTCAATGATCACCACCATGTCTTCTGGCTTCTTGCGGTGCGACTTGGCTTTGGCGACAGAAGGCGGGGCGGCCACGATCCTGACCGCGAGAGCGGATGGGCCCCGTTTCCCGTCCGCCACATCGTATTCGACTTTAGTTCCGGGCCGCGGGCCCTCCACACCCGCGGGAAGGGCGCTGGCGTGCAGGAACACATCGCTGCCATCTTCGCCAGTGATGAACCCAAAACCGCGGCCTTCGTCAAAGAACCTGACTTTGCCGGTGGGCACGCCAACCTCCTAGAGAATCGATATTGGCTGATCGGACCATCCAAGGTTACCGGTTCAGCGAGGTCGGCGCCCAGCCACCCCACCAGGCTGCCCAGAGCGGAGGCCGGACACAGCGCCAGCAACCGGGCATCCATTCCCATCGGAGGCACGATGCCGTGGGGTTGAGCTGGCGACGCGGCGCCCGGGTGGGGCGACGGCATCGGGCAGCGTCCGTATTCAGCTTTCTTCCAGGTGTCTCATAGACCGCACCCAGGTTGACGCGCAAGACTTGACCTATGAAGCCGACTGTGAAGGCAAACCTGCTGGTCGTAGACGACGAGCCGAGCATCCGCGACCTCCTGTCCACATCGCTGAAATTCGCGGGCTTCAACGTCCAGACCGCCGCGACTGGCGGCGAGGCCGTGGTGACCGCCCTCGAGAAACGCCCTGACCTGATGGTATTGGACGTAATGCTGCCGGACATGGACGGGTTCGCGGTGGCGCGGCGGCTGCGCGAACGCGGCGACACCATCCCAGTGCTGTTCCTGACGGCCCGCGACCAGATTGAGGACAAGCTGCATGGCCTGACCGTAGGAGGCGACGACTACGTCACGAAGCCCTTCAGTTTGGAGGAGGTGGTAGCCCGAATTAAGGCCATCTTGCGGCGTACCTACGGCGCCGGGGAGGGCGATGGGGTCATCCGCGTTGGCGACCTTGAGTTGGACGAGGATTCGCACGAGGTCCGCCGGGCCGGAATTGAAGTTGCGCTTTCGCCCACCGAATTCAAGCTGCTCCGCTATTTGATGATGAACGCGGGCCGAGTGCTGTCGAAAGCCCAAATCCTCGATTACGTCTGGGAGTATGGCTGGGTCGGTGACAACGGCATCGTCGAGAGCTACGTGTCCTATATCCGGCGCAAGTTGGACGTGCGGCCGGACGGCCAGGAACTGCCGCCACTGATCCAGACCAAGCGCGGGATTGGCTACGTCATCCGGGCGCCGCGCCACTAACGGCTTGCGACTAAGGGTTGTCAGATGAAAGTCTCGTGTCGGTGAGTGCCGCGAGTCCAGAACCACCCAGCCCCGGTAGCTCAACCCTGCCCCCACGGGCCGAACGCCCCGAACGCCCTGGTCAACCGCTGTCGATCAAATTGGCGGCGATCATCGCTGTTTTGGTGGTGATTGGGCTGTCCGTGACGGGGACTATCACAACGGTCCTTCTAAGGGTCAAGTTGATGGCTGAGATCGACAGCCAGTTGGCTTCGACCCTGGCCACAGTGGCCCAGCGCGGCCAATTCGGTGCCGCCATGGCAGGCCCTTCCGACTATGTGCTGATGGCATTCACGGCTGATGGCACGGCAGTCCTGTCGAGAGTCGGCCTTGGCCATGACACCGCTAAGCTGCCCGCCATTGAGGGGCTGACAGTTGATGAGGTGCGCGCGAAAGACTGGCAGCCATTCACGACTCGTTCAACGGAGGGAGGGGGTCGCTGGCGCTGCCTAGCGGCACCGGCCCAGGCCGGACCTGGTGGCCCCGGTGAGCCCGGCGAGCCAGACCTGCCGGGCGGTCCAGACGAATTCGGGCTGACGGCCGTTCAGTTCGTGGTACTGGCGCTACCGCTCGATTCAGTCAACGCGACAACCCGTCAGATGGCCTTTTTGGTGGCGTGGGTGGCATTAGCCGTGGCGATCGCGGCCACGGCTCTGGGCTACGCCATGGTCCGCCGGTCGCTGCGCCCATTGCGGGACGTTGAACATGCCGCCGCCCGGATCGCGGCGGGAGATTTGACGACCCGCATGCCGCCGGTCCGTCCCGGTAGCGAAGTCGCCCGGCTGACCGATTCCTTGAACGCGATGCTTACCCAGATCGAAGCGGCCTTCTCCTCCGTCGCCGCCTCCGAAGCGAGGATGCGGGCCTTCATCTCTGACGCGTCGCATGAACTCCGCACGCCGCTGGCGGCGATTCGTGGCTACGCTGAGTTGTACCGGATGGGAGCCCTTGAGGAGCCAGAAGCCCTCGCCAACGCGCTGCGACGAATTGAGAACGAGTCAGCCCGCATGGGTGCGATGGTCGGGGACCTATCCACCTTGGCCCGGCTGTCGGAAACCCCCTCGCTTCGCTCAGCACCAGTTGACCTGACGGTTCTGGCCGCGGACGCCGTGGCGGACGCCGTGGCCTTGGACCCCGACCGGCCAATCAGGCTGCTAGGCAACCCAGAAGAGATCCCGCTGGTGATCGGGGACGAAGCCGCCCTGCGCCGAGTCCTGACCAATCTGGTTGCTAATGCCTTGGCCTACACTCCCGCGGGCTCGCCCATCGAGTTGGCGCTGTGGGCTTCGCCGCCAGGGGAGGTAGTGGCGGAGGTCCGCGACCATGGCCCCGGTATCCCTAAAGACAAGAGGGAGTCTGTCTTCGACCGGTTCTTCCGCCTTGATGGCTCGCGTTCACGCGACTCAGGCGGCAGTGGCCTGGGTCTAGCGATCGTCGCGGGGCTGGTCGCGGCGCTCGGTGGTCGCGTCGAAGTCAGTGAAACCCCGGGCGGTGGCGCCACTTTCAGAGTTACCCTGCCTAGCTCCGCTAGGGGCCCAGAAAGCTGACGGCGGAGCGGCTCTTGCCACTCGGGGCTCCCCCAGGAGACCCTACCGAAACGTACCGAAGTGAAACGAGCTCGTAGGGCTCCCTGGGAGCCCGTCGGGAAGCGAGTTCCCGTGCGGGCCGCCTGACACTACAAAGAGGGATGGCCAGGGAGCCGCGAAGACGTAGGATTCTCCCTTGGGACCGCACTGGCGGCCCCGCTCCGCACCGTTGGGATCATGCCGCGCGGGGCCTTTCGATTAGCCAAGGTGGACAAGATTGAACAGTCGAACGGAGCCACCCGATTGGCTCGGTGCAGTCTGGAACCGGGCGCTGACCGAAGCTGGCGCGACGGCGCCGGAGGCTGAGATCGCCCGCTTGGGCACCAAGCTGCTGGACCGTTGGTGCAACCCAGCACGAGTCTTCCACGGCATCGGCCACTTGATCATGGTCCTGGAAAAGATCGACGAACTGTCGCAGGAAGCCTCCTGCCCTTGCCTGGTCCGCCTGGCGGCCTTTTACCACGGCGCGGCCCTGTCTCCCGGACCAGCTCAATTGGGCGGCAGAGCCTGGAGTGAGGATGAGGCCGCTTCCGCCGAGTTGGCCTACAGCCAATTGACGCACCTCGGTTTGCCTGAGACCAAGGCCGCCCGCGTCCGTGCTTTGGTGCTCAGTTTGGGTGGTCGGTCACCCGATTTGCGCGACCCGGATGCCGCGGTATTGGGCGATGCCGAACGAGCGGTCCTGGCCGCGGATCCACGGGCCTATCGGGCCTATGCCGAGGGTTTACGAGCCGAGTGCGAAGGCGGGGCGCCCATCGCTGTGTTGGAAGCCCGGATCGGGGTACTCCGGTCTTGGTTGTCGAGGGGGCGGCTTTTCTCGACCTCGTCGACTGCGGCCTGGGAGGAAACGGCCCGGAACAATATTGAAGCTGAGTTGGTTCGCGCGCTCAAAGAACTGGCGGCGGCCGAAGCGCTTGACCCGGCGCCCGAACACGACTTCGCGGCGAAACCCGGGGAGTAATCCACAGGCCTTTTGTTTCTGACCGACAGGCCCCGTCCCCGGTGCCTAGCCTGGCCTGAGAGTCGCGCTTGGACGACTCATCGCTAAGACAAGGAGTCGTGAAACCATGAGTGTTTTTCAAGTCAATTCGGAAACCCTGTCAGTTGTGGCGAGCGCCGCCAACGGCTCGATCGGTGTGATCCAAGGCGAAATCGGCGCCCTCAACGGTCACTGCGCGGAACTGGCTAGCGTCTGGACAGGGTCCGCTTCAACCGCCTTCGCCGGAGCAATGGAGCAATGGCGGAGCGCCCAGCGGGTGGTCGAAGAAGCCCTCGCCTCGCTCAGCCAGTCGCTGGTCGCCGCCAGCCAGGGTTATGCCGAAGTTGAACAAGCGAACACATCGCTTTTCGCCCGTTGATCTGGCCCGCACCGCCGGTCTAGGCGAAGCTTAGTCGGCGGCGCGCCGCTAATCCGCGCTGTCCGGCGGTGAGGCTTGACTGGGC
The DNA here is from genome assembly GCA_031258055.1 of Bifidobacteriaceae bacterium. Taxonomy (GTDB): domain Bacteria; phylum Actinomycetota; class Actinomycetes; order Actinomycetales; family WQXJ01; genus JAIRTF01. The sequence continues at coordinate 7,742 of JAIRNM010000303.1, read as the reverse complement.
CGTGATCTCCCACGGGCACTGCCCAGCCCAGCCGCTCCCTTAGCTGAACCGGCTGGGCTGGGCGTGGCGACGGCATCGGGCACCGGCCAGGAGGCAACCAATTCCGGCTTCCCGGCAGCGGATGAACCGAGGGCGATGGAGCCGCCCCTAGCCTCAAAGTGCTGGCGGTGGCGGGCCAGACCACCGCTCGGACCGACACCCTCCGGCAATGGCTTCCCGTCGTTGCTGACCCGCATAACCAAGCGGCGGTCGGCTCCGTCCCCTTCCAGGTCGAGCGAGACCTCAATCGCCTTGGCGGCGCCATGTTTCAGAGCGTTAGTAATGGCCTCATCAAGGACAGAAACCAAAGTGGCGCGGGCAGCGATGTCCAAGGTGGGCTCAGTGACCGTGTCGAAGGCAGCGGCTCGATCGGAGGTGTCTACCCGTACCGAAACGCTGGCGGGGACCCGGCCGATCGCCAGAGCAACCGCTTGGTGCAATCCCATGTCAGCGCCGACCGGGAAAAGCGAATGCGACAGTTGGCGCACATCATCCTCGCGCAAACGGTCAATGTCCCCGATGATTTCCTCCAGCAATTCGATGGCGACCCGGTCATCGTTGGCGCGGGCCATCGGGATTATCTCGCCTTGGAGGCGGGCCGCCGCGAAGACCAGGCGCTGCTGGATCTGGTCGTGGAGAACCGCCGACATTTCGCGCCGCACTCTGAGTTCGGCGTTCTCATGCTCCAAGGCTGATTGACGGGCTTGGAATTCCATCTCAGTGACCAGCCGTTCCGCCTTGACCGACCGGATCTGGGACTTCGCCAGGTACATTGAGACGGTGATGCAGGAGAACGGCACCATCACCGAAAGCAGGCCCTCAAGGAAGACCGGCCCAGCCAGGAAAGCGGCTCCCCAAACCGCGAATTCAACTCCGAACCGCAGAGCACCAGCCCCCAAAGAGAAGACTAGGGCGACGGTCGCACGCCAGAGCCAGGATTCGTTCGCGGGATAGAAGGGGACCAGCCCAGCCGCTCCGATTAAGGCGGGCACAAAAGCGAACGACCAGATACCGAGAAGATAGCTGCCGCCTAAGAGCGGGTCGGCCGTCAGCAGCGCGGACCAGCGCCAGACCGCCAACCATTCGAGCACTAGCGACAACGAGATCACAAGCAGCATCGAGACGGCGAAACTCAGGTAGACCCACCGTTCCCCAGATTCATCGGTGATTCGCGGCCAGATTGGCCAACGCCGCCGGTTTCCCACAGGCGGCTATCTTCGCGATGTTTGCTGCAGGAACCGCAACACCGCGGCGACGCGGGGGGAGGCGTCGTGCGAGGTGATGCCGAGGGTTCGGTAGATCGCCTGCAGGTGGTTCTCAACCGAGCGCCGGGACAGCCCCAGCAGATCGGCGGCGGTGGCGTTAGAAAATCCTTGCGCCACCAGACGCAAGACTTGTAGCTGCGCGCCCGAGAGTTGCGAGATAGCGGTGCCCTCACGGGCGGTAGACCGTTCGGTCAACTCAGGATCCAAGATGACTTCGCCTCGGACGGCCGCCTCAATGGCGCGAAAAAGGACCTCTTTAGTGACCGAGGATCGTTTCGACAGATAGGACCAAGGCCGCGAGACATTCGACCCGATGGAGATCACCAGATCCATGACATCGTGGCTGGACAACAACATGACAATCAGATTCGGATCAGCGCGCTGCATTGACACGCCTAGTGCGACGCCATTGCCGTCGCCGAGCACCACATCCATCAAGACCAGATCGACTGAGCCGGGCGGGAACTTGACCCGGGCGTCGGCGGCGCCGGAGGCGGCGCCAACAACTCGCAGGCCGGGGTGAGCGGACGCGAGGTCGGTCAACATAGACCGGAGCAGGTCCTCGTCCTCAATAATCCCGATCCGCACGGGGGTCGCCGTGGAATCCATGGCTCTCAAACTAGCGCTTTTACCTAGATCGCGCATCTCATCCGGCTTCCGTACCGATTGGTTCTTATCACGACACGCCGCAAATACCAACCAAAAGGCCCGGAACCAGCGCTACGGAAAACACTGGCCCCGGGCCGGTAAAACTGCTCAGTCCAGCGGTGGCCCTAACCGAGCCCAGCCGCCGACCTACTGATTGGTTGGCTTAGTAGTCCATGCCGCCCATGCCACCGGCATCCGGCGTGGCGGGCGCGGACTTCTCCGGCTTGTCAGCCACGACGGCTTCGGTCGTCAGGAACAGACCAGCGATCGAAGCGGCGTTCTGCAAAGCCGAGCGAGTCACCTTGACCGGGTCGGCAATCCCAGCCGCCATCAGGTCCTCATACTGACCGGTTTCGGCGTTGAGTCCCTGACCGGCGGGCAGGTTGGCGACGCGTTCGGCCACCACACCGCCTTCCAGGCCAGCGTTCTCAGCGATCTGCTTGAGCGGAGAGGACAGCGCCAGCTTGACGATGTTGGCGCCGATCGCCTCATCGCCGCTGAGGCTGAGATTCTCGAAGGTGACTTTGCCAGCCTGCAGCAGCGAAACGCCGCCACCGGCCACAATGCCCTCTTCGACAGCCGCTTTGGCGTTACGCACAGCGTCTTCAATACGGTGCTTGCGCTCCTTGAGTTCAACCTCAGTGGCGGCGCCAGCTTTGATGACAGCCACGCCACCGGCCAACTTCGCCAAACGCTCCTGGAGCTTCTCGCGGTCGTAGTCGGAATCGGTCGAGTCAATCTCCGACCGGATCTGCGAGACCCGACCGGCGATCGCTTCAGCGTCGCCACCGCCGTCCACAATGGTGGTCTCGTCCTTGGTCACAACCACTTTCCGGGCCGTGCCCAACATCTCCAAAGTGGCGTTCTCAAGCTTGAGTCCGACCGTCTCAGAGATGACCTGGGCGCCCGTCAGCACAGCCATGTCCTGCAACATGGCCTTGCGGCGGTCACCGAAGCCGGGAGCCTTCACAGCGACCGACTTGAAGGAGCCACGAACCTTGTTGACCACCAACAGAGCCAGGGCTTCGCCGTCCACGTCCTCAGCCACGATGGCCAGAGGCTTGGAGGACTGCGAAACCTTCTCCAGCAGCGGCAGCAGGTCCTTGACGGAGCTGATCTTCGATTCGACCAGGAGGATGTAAGCATCCTCCAGCACCGCTTCCTGGCGCTCGGCATCAGTCTGGAAGTACATCGACAGATAGCCCTTGTCGAAACGCATGCCTTCCGTCAGTTCCAGTTCCAGGCCAAAAGTGTTGGACTCTTCGACGGTAATGACGCCCTCGTTGCCAACCTTGTCCATGGCCTCGGCGATCAGTGAACCGATCGCCGGGTCGCCGGCCGAGATCGACGCGGTGGCGGCCACCTCGTCTTTGCCCTCAACCTCTTTGGCCTGTTCCAACAGGGCCTTGACGACGGCATCGACAGCCTGGTCAATCCCCCGCTTGAGGGCGATCGGATTGGCCCCCGCGGCCACGTTGCGCAAACCTTCGCGCACCAGGGCCTGGGCCAGGACAGTGGCGGTGGTGGTGCCGTCGCCAGCGACATCGTCTGTCTTCTTGGCTACTTCCTTCACCAGCTCAGCGCCGATCTTCTCGAACGGTTCTTCTAGTTCGATTTCTTTTGCGATGGACACGCCATCGTTGGTGATGGTGGGAGCGCCCCACTTCTTCTCGAGGACCACGTTGCGGCCCTTGGGCCCAAGGGTGACCTTGACCGTGTCGGCCAATTCATTCAGGCCGCGCTCCATGCCACGACGGGCATCCTCATCGAAGGCAATGATCTTAGCCATTCGTCTCTTCGTTTCCTTTGCTTGGTTGCCAAGGCGAACCGCGGTGCCCGCGACGGACGGCTCCGCCAACCCTTGTTCACGTCACGCGGGCCCTCGGAACCTCACCAGGTTCGTTATCACTCTCAAGGCGAGAGTGCTAATTAATGGTTAGCACTCTACCACTGAGAGTGCAAGCGAATGACAGTCCCGTTCCACTTGACGGATAGGTCCGCGCCTACTTCAGCACGACCACAATATTGCCGCCCGCGACCTGCGGGTTCAGTTCAATCGCGGTTATCGACAGGGTCGAGGCGATCAGGTCAGCAGCGGCCTTTTGGGTGTCGGTCGAGTAGTACACCGTTGATGAGGCGGGCGTCGTGTCGTTCAAGCTGGTGACGAAATTGGCGTTGTTGAATCCGGCGTTCTTCAGTTGCTCGGCAGCGGTGGCCGCCGCTCCCCTAGTCGGGCCGTTGTTGTGGATCGTCACGGTGACGGACTGGTCGACCGTTTCGGTGGGCGTATCCGGCGGCGGCGCTTCGGGTTCAGTTGGCGGCGGTACTTCCGGCTCGGTTGGAGGCGGCACATCAGTGTTGTCGGCGGGTGGCTCAACCGGAGTCGCCGAGACCTCGCCCGCAGTTGAGGGCGGCGGTGAACTGGCGGTTCCCGCGCCCGGCAGCCGGTCAGCCAAGAAATGGACAACCAAGAAGGCCACAGCCGGCACGAGCACAATCACCAACAAGAACGGCCAGACCCGGTTCCACATGCCACGACGGGCGGCGTGGACCTCCTTCGGTCTGGAATTGACGTCGACTTGATCGAACTCATCCGGCGGGTACGGGTATGCGTTCTTGCTCACGGTGTCATAGCCTATAGGTTCAGAGTTGTCTAGGGAGTCGAATCGAGACGCCGGGCGGAGCGCGCCCGGTGGCGTTCGAGGCGTTGGCGGCGCAGCCGCTTGACCAACTGGGGATCAAAAGCGAGCGCCTCGTCAGTGTCGATCAGCCGACTCAGCCACTCATAATAGCTGGTCGGACGCATATCAAAGAGTTCGCGTATGGCCGTTTCTTTGGAGCCCTCGTAGCACCAATGCTGGCGCTCGAACATCAGCACACGCTGCTCGGCCTGCCCGAGCCCCGAGCGCTTAGCCCGTTCAGCCTGGCCCATCAATCCTCCCTCGAACCCTTCGAAACCTTCCGCAGCCACTCTAACCGCTCTATTCAACTGGGTCCTGGCAAGACGACCGTGTTTTGCCCGCCTCTTGTTGTCAACGACACCCATAAGGTCGCGGCGCATTCAACCGGGGTAAAGCTGTTGGAAGCGGTAACGTCTTGGGCTGTGAACCAACCAGCGCCCCTCGACCAACTTATCGACCCCGGTTGGGCCTCCGCTCTGCAAGCGGTAGAACCACAAATCCGAGCGATGGGCCGTTTCTTACGAGCCGAAAACGCCGCTGGACGCGGCTACCTGCCCGCCGGACAGAACGTGCTGCGCGCCTTCACTTACCCCTTTGACCAGGTGAAGGTGCTGATTGTGGGGCAGGACCCCTACCCTACGCCGGGCCACCCGGTCGGCTTGAGTTTTTCAGTCGCGCCGAACGTCTGGCCGCTGCCGCCTTCGTTGCGGAACATATTTACCGAATTGATGGCCGATGCCGCCGTCCCACCGCCCCGCAACGGCGACCTGACTCCGTGGTGCGAACGCGGCGTTATGCTGCTCAATCGGGTCCTGACCGTCCAGCCAGGCGAACCGCGCTCCCACCGGGGCAAAGGTTGGGAGCCCATCACAGACCATGCCATTGAGATGCTGGCCGGGCGGGGGCTTCCGCTAGTGGCGATCCTGTGGGGGAAAGACGCCGCTAGCCTCGCACCCCGCCTAGGCGATGTACCCCGGATTGAATCGGTCCACCCCTCGCCGCTCTCGGCCAGTCGCGGCTTCTTCGGCTCGCGCCCCTTTAGTCGCGCCAACACCCAGTTGGCCGAACAGAGCGCCAGCCCGGTCGACTGGCGCCTGCCCTAGATCACTTGGCATTAACCCACCTCATCAGGAGATCCTGCGACTGCGCGCCGGATGGTGAGGAGAAGCTGAGCCCTTTGTCATCCCGCGCGGAGCGGAGCGCAGACGCGGGATCTCCCTGGGTCAACCAGATCCTGCGACTCTGTGGATGATGGCGAGGATGACGGCAGCGGCGGGCAAGGGGACGGCCGTTCCCCGAGGATGACCGCGGGTACGAAGGTCAACGCAAGGGCGGCGCTTAGTAGGCCAACGGCATCGGCGGGTATATGTCAAAGCAAAGCGGGCACGTGTTAGGGTGGCAACCATCGCCAGCGGTGGCGATAGCTCGGTCCGGTGCTTGGCGCCGACCAGCCTTATCTCGTTGGGAGACATATGAGCCCGGAACTGTACATCTTGGCCGATCCGGCCTTGACCAACAAACACCCCGCCTGGACGGCTGCGGCGATCGTTTGCTACCTGGCGTTGATGCTGTTCATCGGCTACCGCGCCTACCGTTCGACCGGGAACATCGACGATTACATGCTCGGCGGGAGGCGGTTGCCGCCAGCGGTGGCGGCGCTTTCGGCCGGGGCGGCGGACATGTCCGGCTGGCTGCTGATGGGATTGCCGGGGGCGCTTTACGCCAGCGGGCTGGTCGAGGCTTGGATCGCGATCGGCCTGACAGTCGGGGCCTGGTTCAACTGGAAGCTGGTGGCGCCGCGGCTGCGGTCGTACACCGAGATCGCCGGGAACGCGCTGACCATCCCCTCTTTCTTGGGCAACCGGACGCGCGACAAATCAGGCGCTCTCAGGATCGCATCGGGCATCATTATTCTGGTCTACTTCACCTTCTACGTGTGCTCCGGGATGGTGGCGGCGGGCACATTCACCGAATCCGCCTTCCACCTGAACCCGGTCTGGGGGATCGTCATAGTGGGCGGAGTGACCTTGCTCTATACCCTCTTCGGCGGTTTCCTGGGTGCCACCTGGACCGATGTGGCGCAAGGCCTGCTTATGCTCGCAGCCCTCATAACGGTCCCAATCATGGCCCTTATCCAACTAGGCGGACCGGGAGCCGTCGGTCAGACCATCGCCGACTTGGACGCGATCGACGGGCTGCATCGGCTAAACCTCTTCGGCGGCCCGCTGACTTGGGCGGGCCTGGTGGCGATCATCTCAGCCGCGGCCTGGGGACTCGGGTACTTCGGCCAGCCGCACATCATTGTCCGGTTCATGGCCCTGCGCTCTCCGGCCGAAGCCAAAGCGGGACGACGGATCGGCATTGGCTGGATGATCCTATCCGCCGCCGGAGCGATTGGCGCCGGGTTGATCGGCATTGCCTACTTCGCCGACGCGCCGCTGGGCGGCCGCAAGGAGCAAGTCTTCCTGCTGCTAGCGCAAGCCTTGTTCCATCCGTTGGTGGCGGGATTGGTCCTAGCAGCGGTGCTCGCCGCCGTCATGTCAACTATGTCTTCCCAGTTGGTGGTTTGTTCATCGGCCCTGGTGGTGGACCTGCTGTCACTGGCGAAGAGTGGGCGCTACAAGTTGTCCAAGCAACAAGAGGTCTTGGCTGGGCGCCTGGCTGTCCTGGTTGTCGCGGTGATTGCCTTCGTCTTATCGTTGACCGCCCAGGACACAATCCTCAAGTTAGTGGCTTTCGCCTGGGCCGGGTTTGGCGCCTCCTTCGGCCCCGTGATCATTCTGTCGCTTTACTGGCGACGCCTGACCAACTGGGGAGCCTTGGCTGGGATGGTGACGGGCGCGGTCACTGTGTTCATTTGGGGAAACATCCCAGTCCTCACCGAAAACCTCTATGAAATACTGCCCGGATTCGTGCTCAACCTGGTTGTGGCCCTGATCGTGTCCGCTCTGACGGCCAAGCCGTCCAGCGCGGTCACGGACGAATTCGAGTCAGCCCGTCAGGCGGCGCTGGCGCGCGTCGCTCCCCCTGGCGCCGGCGCCGGTGCCGGTGCCGCCAAGACCTATCAAGCGGATTGAGGGCGATCTGACCAGTGGCCTGGAATCGGGGC
>JAIRNM010000210.1 GCA_031258055.1 Bifidobacteriaceae bacterium | reverse complement strand
CGCGCCTGATTGAGGCGGGCTCAAAGCTCGCTGGCATGAAGATTGACCTGCCACACTTGGCTAAGCCAACTTCCCTACGACATTTGTACAATCCGCTGACGCCGTCTTGGGGCGAGCCTTTCGACGCCATCGCCGCCCGCATGACGGCTGCCCTAGCCGACATTCGGAGCCAGATCCCGGGCGGGCGGGCGATTGTTGTGTCGCACCAGTCGCCGATCTGGCGGGCCCGGCTCTTGGCGCAGGGACGGAAGTTGTGGCCGATGCCGCGTGGTCGGGCTTGTTCTCTGGCTTCCGTCACGTCGTTGGTTTACGAGGGCGAGAGCCTCAGCGCGGTTGGATACTACGAGCCCGCGGCTGATCTACTGCCGCCTGAACTGCGCTAACCCCCATGTGAACGCTTGCGGATCTCGGGACTCTCCCGTCATGCTGCGCGCAGCATCACGCGGGCTAGACCGGCCGTGCCCGCAGGCTTTGCCTCATGGCGGCGACTGCCGCAGGCGCGTCAATTTGGGTCGGGAGTGGGTTCGCCGCCGTTGTCTTTGCTGTCGCGGCGACGGCGCTCGCGCTCACGCCTAGCCTGCTCATCTGCCAAATGGCGCAAGAAATCGGGGTTGTCGTCAGGAGCCAATGGGCCGGGCCGGCGTGGCGTGCGTCGGGGCAGGGCGCCGGGCGGACCAGCCGCCGTCCGGGGCCGGGTGCGCGGTTTAGCGATCTTTGATGCCGCCAACCAGGCGAGCGACCCGAAGACGGGCAAAAGAATAATGAGCACGATCCAGATAGGTTTGCGCAGTCCGACACGGTCGGCATCGTCATCGGCGGCGCAGTCAATGATGGCGTAGATCATCAACGCCAACGGAATGACGTAAAACAGGAGGATCTTAGGCACGGATCAAGTTTACAGACTTAGGTTCAAACCGGGCTGCCTCCCCGGGGTGATAAGCGCTGATTTGAGCACCTTGCGCGTTCGCGTCTGCGTAGTCACTCACCCGGTCACTCGGCGCCGACCTAGCTGTGCTCTAACAGTCCGAGGTCTGCTAGTGACAGGGCCAACAGGACGGCATAGCCGAACTCGACTTGGGTGGTTCTGGACAAAACCCGGATGAGTCCATCGCCCCTGGTATCCGGGTCGTCAGCGCTAACGGCGGAAGCCAGACGGGCTACCGGGATGGCCATCAGGAGCACTATCAGGACGGGGGGACGGCCAATCGCGCAGGCGGCTCCGCAGGCGATGGCGAGCCAAAGCTCCCAGGCGTAAAGTGAACGGGCCTTTGAGTCGCCCAGTTTGACCGCCAGAGTGATTTTCCCGGCTTGTTTGTCGGCCTTGATGTCGCGCAGATTGTTCGCCATCAAGACGGCGCATCCGAGCAGCCCGACGCCGACCGACGCGACTACGCCCTGCCAAGTCACGGTCAGATGCTGGGTGTAGGCGGTGCCGAGCAACGGCACCGGTCCGAAGAAAATGAAAACGCCGATGTCTCCCAGGCCGCTATAGCCGTAGGGGTGCTTGCCGCCGGTGTAGAACCAGGCGGCCGCGATGGCGGCCGCCCCGACCGCTAACAGCCACCATTCACCCGTCAACCAGACCAGGACGGCGCCAGCCGCCGCTGCCAGGCCGAAGGCGGTCCAAGCGGCGGCTTTGACCGCTCCGGGAGAAGCGGCGCCGGATTGGACCAGCCGGGTTGGCCCCCGGCGCGTTTGATCCGAGCCGCGCACGCCATCGGAATAGTCGTTGGCGAAGTTACAGCCGATCTGAAGCGCCAGCGCCACCAGCAAGGCCAGCCCGGCCCGGTCCCAAAGCGGCGGTGATTCGGCCCGCCAAACTGAGCCAATGCCAATCAGGACCGGAGAAACGGAAGCGAGAAGGGTTCTTGGCCGCGCCCCCGCGAGCCATTGGGAAGGACCTGCCACAACACATCACCCTAGACCACCAGGCGAGTGAACCCTGGGTGGCCGCGCGGACGCATGTGGCTTGAGGCGCCGCCAGGCACGGGTTTATAGCCGGAACGCGGGGAAGCGAAAAGCGCCGTGCGGGCGCGCCTAACGGATGGCGCTGTCAAGGCGCCCGCTAGCGGCTAAGCTGGCGGCCAATTCACGGGCCGCCAACCGGTCGGGTTTGCCTGGCGCCAACCACGGCAAGTCTTCGACCAGGCCGAGCCCTTGCGGGGCTGAGGGCGGGCCGAGGCGCTGTTTGACCGCTTGGCGCAACTGGGGGAGGGAGGGTGAGTGGTCGGCATCGGGCACCACCAAGGCGGTGACGGCTTCTCCCCAAAACTCGGACGGCAGCCCCACCACCAACACTTGGGCCACCCCGGGCAGGGCCGCGATGATCGCCTCGACCGGTTCGGGCGCGATCGTCTGGCCGCCGCTGGTGATGGCGTTGTCGGCCCGGCCGATCACCTCAAGACGCCCGTCCGGCGCCCATCGCCCCAGGTCAGACGTGGTAAACCAAAGCTTGCCAGAGCGCTCAGCGAAGCCGTTTTGGTCGCTGTCAACGTAACCGAGGGCCAGAGTCGGTCCGGCGATGGCGATGCGCCCGCCCGGCTCCAAGGCCAGATCGACCCCGCTTAGCGGGACGCCATCGTAAACGCAGCCGCCGCCAGTTTCGGCCGCGCCGTAGGTCACGACCAGGCGCGCCCCGGACGCTTCGGCTGTCCGGCGCAGCGCCGGGTCCAAGGCGGCTCCACCGACTAGCACGGCGGCGAACGAACGTAGCTGGTCTGTGCCCTCGGGACCGGCCTCGACCAGCCGTCTGAGCTGGGTCGGCACCAGCGAGACGTAGCTCGGCCCGGGGGGCAGGGCGGCGACAGCGGCGGCGAAGCTCTTGGTGCTGAACGGGCCGGGCGCCATAACTGTTGGTGGCGCTCCGGCTAACAATGCCCGGGCGATCACATTCAGGCCAGCGATGTGAGTGGGCGGCAGGGCCAGCAACCAGTGGCCGATGCCGCCTAAGCGTTCGGCGCTGGCCTGGGCGGAGGCGCGAATGGCCGCCGCTGAAAGCGCCACCAGTTTGGGATGCCCGGTCGAACCGGATGTCGGCAGAGTCAAAGCGGTGCCCGGGGGCAAGGCCGGGATGACGTCCGCCCGCGCCTCCTGCCCTATGATTACCGGCGCGCCGCCGTCGAGTGCGCGGCTTAAGCGGTCGATTAGCTGCCTGGTCAACACGGGAGTTAATCGTAAAACCTGCCACGCCGACGCGCTTAACCACTGTAGCGACCGCGCCATGCTTAGAGTTGGGGCGGACCGAGAGAACCGATCCAGGAGAACCAATGCAAGTCAATCTTCCCCGCCGCCGACCGCTGTCCAGCTCTGTTGCCGCTGCTCTCGCAGTGATGGTCGGAGCGCTTTCGCTAGCGGCCTGCGGCAAAGAAGAACCGAAGACCATCATCGAAACGGCGGCAGTCGAGAACAACAAAGACATGCCACCCGAAGTGCCGACCCTCTGGCCGCTGACCGGCCTGCCAGGGGGGGTCGTCGAACGCCCGTCGCTGGCGGTCAAAGTCGAAAACCCGCAGGCCGCCCGGCCGCAGTCGGGCCTGGAACAGGCTGATCTGGTCTGGGAAGAGATGGTCGAAGGCGGTGAATCGCGTTTCATCGCTGTGTTCAACTCGCAGGTGCCGGAATCGGTTGGGCCGGTCCGTTCAGTCAGGCCGATGGATGGGCCGATTCTTGGCCCCACCCGTGGCCTACTGGCCTTCTCCGGCGGGCAGGAGCGCTTTATTGAGAAGGCCAAGTCGGTTGGCCTGCAGGTTTTGAGCGAGGATTCGGGTAGCCCCGGCTTCTTTCGCTCCGACCAGCGCTCGGCTCCCCACAACCTTTATCTGAACCCGGCCGAGGCTTGGGCGGCGGCCGATGACGCTCACCTTCATCTGCCAGCCGGCGAATTCGTTTTCGCCGATTCGAGCGCTGCCGCGACGGCTGTCCTGAACGGCGAGCCGACCGTCGACTTGGCTGTCACCATCTCCGCTGTCGCGAAGCCGAAGTGGTCTTGGGATGAGGCGACTGCGGCTTATCTGCGTTCGGAGGGCGACACGCCGTCCGAGTCGGCCGACGGCGTGCGTTTGAGCGCCGCCAATGTGATCGCCTTGACAGTTCCAATCGAAAACGCTGGTGGGACCGACGCCGCTGGCAG
>JAIRNM010000122.1 GCA_031258055.1 Bifidobacteriaceae bacterium | reverse complement strand
GGTACTGGGCGTGCCCACCCAGTTGCTCCATAGCTGTCTCGAACGACACCCGCGTGCGGGTGGAGCTCTGCTGGAAGATCATGCCCAGAGTTTGGTGTTCCAAGAGCATTGGATAGTGGCCAGCCCGAATCGCGTCGCGGATGGCCAGAGAAAGATCGACCAGGTGAGTGAGGTCGGCTTTAGTGAGATCGGTCGTGTCGATGTAGTCCTTGATGGGAGCCACGATGGTCCTCCTTGGTATTTGGCCAATGCCGCCGGTTGGTGTGCCCAGCGGCTGCTTGCTCGCCAACCTATCGCCCGCCTTGGCCACTGTTTCCGGAACGGAACGGTTGTGGCATGAGCCATAGCTGACGTGAATATTCTTACCTTGTTGCTAATTCTGTTACCCTCAGTGTCTGCGTAATCTTGCTGGTTGGACGGCATCGACGGCTGGGGTCCTACGAATCTGTCAAAAAGGCGGAATAGTGTTACCGGTGTCTGTTCCCCGTTGAGGTAACAGTTTTTCGATCAGTTAGGTGGCTATGGCTAGGGATTTCTTTGAGGCGACACAGGGCGCTCGTGAACGGCTGAACCAAACCGAGCGGCGTCTGTTCGACTACGTGGTGCGCAATATGGATACGGTCAAAGAGTACTCGATCCAGCGCTTCGCTAAGGAATGCTACCTTTCGACCACCACCATCTTCCGGTTCGCCCGCAAACTCGGCTTCGCCGGCTACTCCGACTTCATAAACTCCCTGCTGGTAACCGAACACCGCAACCGGACGGCATCGGTCCCGACTGTCTTGCATTCCAAGGCCTACGCCGAGGAATACCTGAAGAACGTCATGGAAGCGGTCCGTGTCATGCCGCAACGGAAAGTGGACCAAGTGCTGACAGTGCTGCGGACCAAGCCCTCGGTCTACATCCTCACCGATGACAACGCCAACGAATTGGGCCGCTACTGCGAGAAGCTCTTCTTGGGCCTGGGCCTGCGGACCTACTTCCCGGAAGTCGGCTACCAGGTCACCGCCATGTTGGAATTGGTCCGCCCCGGCGATCTGCTGATCGTGCTGTCCTATTCCGGCGAGGACCCGAAAGTGATCGAAACGATGGAGCGTTTGCTAGCCGAGAAAGCCCCATCCATCCTGTCGGTCACCCGCGCCGACAACAACTCAGTCCAGTCGATGAGCGACATCAACTTCTATGTCTTCGCCGACGAAGTCTCGCTTAACGGCATCAACTTGACCTCCCAAGTCGGCATGCTGATGATCCTGGAACTCCTCGTCTACCAAACCCTAGACGCCGCCTGAATCAACTGGCTGAGCCGACTCGTTTGGCGGCTGCCTCGTCGTAGAGGGCGTCGACTTCGCCTGCGAAATCACGCAGCACCAAAGAGCGTTTGACTTTCAACGAGGGCGTCAGATAGCCGTTCGCCTCAGTGAAATCAGTCCCAATAATCCGAAACTCGCGGATCGATTCAGCCCTCGAGACAGCTTGGTTGGTGCGGGCCACCGCTCGCGCCAACGAAGCCTGAATGTCTGGATCAATCCGGGCTTGGTCAATCGTCAGCGGCGACTTGCCGTGGTTCGACAGCCAACCTGGGATCATCTCTTCATCCAACGTGACCAGAGCACCGACGAAAGGCCGACCGTCGCCTACCACTACCACTTGGGAAACCAACGGATGGCCGCGCAAGCGATCCTCCAGGATGGCCGGGGCAACATTCTTGCCCGATGCCGTCACGATCAGTTCTTTCCGCCGACCGGTAATCGTCAAGTAGCCGTCCGCATCGAGTGAGCCGACATCGCCGGTGTGGAACCAACCGTCGCGCAGCGCTTCGGCCGTGGCTTCCGGCCTGTTCCGGTAAGCCCGGAAGATATGGAAGCCTTTGGCCAGAATCTCGCCGTCTTCCGCTACCGCCACCGTTTGGCCGGGCAGCGGCGGCCCAACGGAGCCGATCTTGTTGACATCGCGGCGGTTGACGGCGGTCGGAGCGGAAGTCTCAGTCAACCCGTAGCCCTCATATACGGTCAGGCCGATCCCGCGGAAGAAGTGTCCCAGCCGTTCGCCCAGCGGCGCCCCGCCAGACACGGCGTAAATGAGACTCCCACCCATCATCTTGGTCAGTTTGCGGAAGACCAGACGCTGGGCAATGCCGTACTGGAGGCGCCGCGACGGGGTGAAACCGCCCCGCGAGTCGCGCTCACGCGAGGAGACAATGGCTATCTTCGCAGCCCATCGGAACAGCTTCAGCTTGAACCCGCCGCCGGTTGAGGCCTCGGCGGCGTTGTAGACCTTCTCCAGCACCCGTGGGACCACTAACAGGAAGGTCGGCTTGAAGGAGGACAAGTCAGCGAGCAAGCTGCGGGTGTCCGGGGCATAAGCCATCACCGCTGGTGAATGCAGCGCGATCACGTTGATAACGCGGGCAAAGACATGGGCCAACGGCAGGAACAGGAATGAGCGCGAGCCTTCGCAAACAATCCAAGACAAGGCGATGGCGGCGTTGCGGGCCGCGGTCGTGAAGCTCAGGTGGGTGAGTTCTACCCCTTTGGGGCGCCCAGTCGTGCCGGAAGTGTAAATCAAGGCGGCCAGGTCGCTGCCCTTGACCGCTTCGCGGCGGGCGGCCAAGACGGCATCGGACACAACCGCGCCGCTGGCCACCAGTTCGGCTAGGGCGCCCTCATCGATGACCCAAACCTGGCCCGCGAAAACGGCGCGGACGGTGGCGGCGTGGGCGTCTGTCTCGCAAACCACCGCCTTTAGGCCGCCGTCCG
>JAIRNM010000080.1 GCA_031258055.1 Bifidobacteriaceae bacterium | reverse complement strand
CCGTTCACGCCGGTGAAGTCCATAACGCGATCCCGTCATCGGCGCTGATGAAGGGCACGCTGCGGGCCGGTGACATGCGCACTTGGCATCAAGCGGCAGCCATCATTAAGCAAGCTGTGCCGTTGGTGGCGGACCAATACGGGATCCGGGCGGAATTGCATTACCAGCGTGGCGTGCCGCCAGTGGTCAACGACCCGGCCGTGACCGGTTTGATGGGAACCGCCGCGCGATCAGTCCTCGGCGCCAACAACGTCTTGGTGGCTGAACAATCAATGGGCGGCGAAGACTTCGCCTACTACTTGCGCGAGGTCCCAGGTGCCCTCATGCGCCTGGGCGTGCGAGTGCCGGGCGCGCCCGCCTTCGACCTGCATCAAGCGGATTTCGAACCGGACGAGGGCGCCATCCCGGTTGGCGTGAACGTCCTGGCGGCGACGGCGGTGAGCGCATGACTGGCTTGACTTTTTGCGGTTGCCGCACTCTGGCTGAGCAAGGCCCCAAGCCCATGGCAAACCGAGCCGACGGCCCCGGCGGCATGAGGCTGGCGCTTATCTGTTTACACACCTCGCCGCTGGCTCGGCCAGGAGTGGGTGATGCCGGCGGTATGAACGTCTACCTTCGCGCCGTGGCGGCGGCGTTCGCCCGCTTGGGGCACCAGGTCTCGGTTTACACGCGGGCGACCAGCGCCGAGGAGTTGTCCCAAGGCGCGGCGCCTTTAGGGAGCGGCGATGGGCCGGGTACGGCCGTCCTTCATTATCTGAGGGCCGGTCCGGCTGAGCCGGTCGAGAAGTCCGATCTGCCGGCGCTCGCGCCTGAATTCGCGGCCGCGCTCGCCCGTCAGAGCCGACCGGATCTGGTGCACTCGCACTATTGGTTGTCCGGCCTGGCCGGGCAAGCAGCCGCGGCTAGTTGGGGAGTGCCGCATGTCCAGTCACTGCACACCGTCGCCGCCATGAAGAACCGTGACTTAGCGGCGGAAGACACGCCTGAGGCCGCGATCAGATTAGAAGGCGAGCGCGAATTGGTCACTCGGGCGGCGCGGGTGGTGACGGTGAGCGCGGCCGAACGCGACGGCATCGTCGGGGATTATGGCGCTGATCCGGGGCGTGTGACGGTGGTCGGCCCCGGCGTGGACGGCACCGTTTTCCGACCCGGCGCCGGTCCGGACCTAGCTTCGCTGCCCGCCGCTTGGCGCGGCCCGGCCGGGTATCTGCTGATGGCCGGGCGGGTGCAGCCGATTAAGGGGCAGGACCTGGCGATCCGGGCCTTGGCCGCTGTACCGGCCGCCGCGCGCCCCACCCTGGTCGTCTCCGGTGCCCCTGGTTCCGGTCACCTCGAGTACGCGGCCCACTTGAAGACGCTGGCCGCAGAGTTAGGGGTGGCCGATGCCGTCGTCTTCCTCGGCCCCCAAAGTCCCGGCCGCTTGGCCTCCTTGATGCGCGGGGCAAGAGCGGCGCTGATGCCCTCGCGTTCGGAGACCTTCGGGCTGGTGGCACTCGAAGCGGCGGCTTGCGGCACGCCGGTGATCGGTGCTGACACGACCGGGTTGCGTTCCTCGGTGGTCGACGGTGTGACCGGCTTGCTGGTTGCCTCGCGCCGTCCGGCCGAATGGGCGCTGGCGATTGAGCGAGTCCTGACCGAACCGGGCCTGGCCGCTCGCCTTAGCGTGGGCGGTATTGAACTGGGCCGCCAGCGCACCTGGGATCATGTGGCGGCGGCCCTGGTCGCCACCTACGCCGCCGTGGCCCGCACAATGTGACCCAGGACCCTGTTGGACAAAAGGTTCCGACCGTGCCCGCGGGGTGGAAGCGAAGCTCCCACCAGCCGAAACGCGGCAAGAGAGGACTGCTGTGGCGATGATGCCTGAAGCCATGTCCGTCCGAATGCTGGAATGAATTGGCCGGGCCTGTCCAAGATGTGGTCGTTCTGGATTCGCGGTTTGGTGGGGTGAAGCGGGTTGCTTAGGCTGGCAGAGCCACATCAATTTGCCGTGAAGCGCGTCGGATCCCCGTTACGGTGCCGCCCAGCGGCCACATATTCGGGGGATTCACGATGAGCGCACCAGTCCCTGCGCAACGCCGCCAGCCTCTTGCCTTGAGGTCTGCGCAACGGTTGGCCCGCCAGCCGCAAGGCTGTCCCTGCCTTCCGCGTTTTAGCTGTTCAGCGCGCCAATACCGGGCTCCAGAGGGGTCAGCTAGCGGTCGTTTGGTGTCCTTCTCAAGGCGATCTGCTCCCTTGGTTGGTTTGACGGGGCCGCGAAGCACCGTCCCGCCCGTTCAAGTCACCACAGCTACCATCACCACCGACCGGCCGACGAGCGGCGCTGCTGGGCGCATTCGGGTGATCCTTCGAGTAGCCAGGCGGAAGACCTTGGCCCAACGCCGGTCCAGTTCCGCGGTCACCCACACCAGGTCGCGGGACGTCTCGCGGTCGAGTGCTGGCAATTTAGATGACGCCTATGTTTTGACCGTCGCATTGCCCGTTGCCACGGGCCCGGAGGCACCGGCGGCGGTCTAGAGCGCGGGCGGCCCGGTCACGGGGACAACCGGGTCGCCCGCCCCCCAACCACCAGTTATATGCGCTAGCGCGGGCCGCTGATGGGGTCCAAAGCGGCCTGTCCACCGGTCAAGACCAGTCAGTAGTTGACGGTCGGGCGACTTAGGGCCAACCCCAGGCTCAGCTAACGACAGTGCCGAAGGCTAAGCCGAGGAGGTAGGTAACGGTTGCCGCGCCCCAGCCGATCGCTACCTGGCGCAGCCCCTTCTTCAGAGGCGAGGTGCCGGAGAGAATGCCTGAGCACATGCCGGTTACAGCCAACCCCAGGCCGACTAACACCGCCGCCCAGACGACCGCCGTCAGGCCGGTCAGGCCAAATAGATACGGCAAGACGGGGAAGATCGCCCCAGACGAAAAGAAGCAGAACGACGCGGCAGCGGCTTTGATACCGGAGCCGACCACGATTGACTCATGGGAGTGGGAACCAGGCAGTGAGAAGGCGGCTTTATGGCTAAGGACTTGAGAGGCTTGCTTCTGGGCCTGATCGGCGCCCAATCCCCGTGCCTGATAGACCAGTGCTAGTTCGTTCGCCTTGAGGTCCAGGTGCGGCAGCATGGTAGAAGTCTTGGGGTCGGGGTTGGACGCGTCCAGCAGCGCCTTTTGCGAATCGACCGAGACGTATTCGCCTGCGGCCATTGACATGGCGCCGGACAGGAGACCGGCCACTCCTGTCAACAGCACCACTTTGGAGCTCACGCCTGTCCCGCCCATGCCCAACACCAGCGACAGATTGGAGACCAAGCCGTCATTGGCGCCGAAGACGGCTGCCCGGAAGGTTCCTGACAGGCGGGCCCGCCCGCGGGCCGCCAAGCCGCGGATTACCTCGGAGTGGACTTGTTCGTCGGCGGTCATTGATTCGGGGACATTCGGGTCGCGCCAGTAACGGGTCCTGGTCTCGGCCCGCCCGGCAATAGCCAGCGCGAAGACGAAGCCGAACCGTTTGGCCATGAACGCCAGCAGATCGGTCGAGAAGCGTCGGCTCATTGGACGCTTGGCCTTGTCGCCCAAGAGTTCACGCCAGTGGTCAGCGTGGCGCTGCTCGGCTTCCGCCAAACCGAGCAGAATCTCGCCCTCCTCTGGGCTTGACCGCTTGGCCAGGTCCTTATAAGTGACGGATTCCTGGATTTCATCCGCCAGGTAGCGGCGCCAACGCCGGATTTGCTGGCGGGACCGCCTCGGGTCTGGCGCTGTGTCGGTAGCCGCTCGGTCAGTAGCCATAGTGGCCGATCCTAGAGCCTGCGGCGATGCGCCGCACTCAGCGACGAGCCTTGCCCATGACAAATTCCTGCTGGCGCCGCCGTAATCGATGGCCTCAACGGCGAGGCGAATGCGCTTGAGGTGACTGGATCGGCCTATTCCTCGCCGACGTTTCGCTGGGCAGCGACCGCCTCGTGAGACGGCAGCAAAATCATGGGATGAATTGCCTCAATTTTGTGTTATCGTTGCCGGACGTTTTCACAACAGTGCTGCTACCCAGCGCGAACCCAACTGAATCAGTGAGGAGCCGGCCATGGTGCGATCCACCATTCCGACGGCCGAGGGCACTAAGGGCGCTACCCCCGCGTCCCGCGCCAAGGCTAAGACCAGGCCATCTGCCCGTCCCAAGCGGGCCTCGGCCAAGACTGCGAGCGAGACTCGCTCCAAGACAGCCAAACCTACAGCCACCAGCGCCGGGACGGCGCAAGCCAGCCACCTAAGCCCGCCGCCAGCCGCCAAACAACGCCGACTAACTGATCTCTACCGCCAGATGCTGCTCATCCGGCGCTTCGAGGAACGAGCTGGCCGCTCCTACACGGAAGCGCTGGTCGGCGGCTACTTGCACCTTAATCTGGGTGAAGAAGCCTTCATCGCCGGTACGGCAGCGGCCATGGAGCCGACAGACTACCTTTTCACCAACTACCGCGAACACGGTTTTGCCCTGGCCCGGGGAGCCGACCCGGGCCGCGTGATGGCGGAGCTTTACGGACGTCAAGATGGCCTGTCCAAAGGCTGGGGCGGTTCCATGCATATGTTCGACCTCCAACACCGTTTAATGGGCGGTTACGGCATTGTGGGCGGGCAGTTACCGCTCGCGACCGGTGCCGCGCTGGCGATTGACTATCGCGGCGGTAGCGAGGCGGTGGTCGCCACAATGGGCGATGGCACCACCAACATTGGCGCCTTCCACGAGTCGCTGAACATAGCCGCGCTTTGGAATCTGCCGATCGTGTACGTCATTGACAACAACGAACTTGGCATGGGGACGTCGGTGGAGCGCTCGTCCGCTGAGCCTGACCTGCATAAACGGGCCGCTGCCTACAAGATGGAATCAGCCCGGGTGGACGGCACCGACCCGTCCAAGGTGCAAGAGGCGACTCGTCACGCGCTCAGCCGGGCCCGCGCCGGTCATCCCTACCTGCTTGAGGTGATGACCGTCCGCCTGAAAGGCCACTCGGTCGTGGACCCCGCCACCTACCGCTCCAAGGAGGAGACCGCCCAGGCCCTGGCCCGCGACCCGCTGTCGCGGCTGGCCCAGCGTCTAGTGGACGAGGGCACGGCCACCCAGGCCGAGTTGGCCGCGTGGGACCGCGAGACGCGCGATGCCGTCGCCGCCGCTGAACGCTTCGCCAAAGCCAGTCCCCTGCCGCCGGTGGACAGCTTGTTCGATTACACCTACGCCAGTCCAGTGCCGAACGAATCACGGCGTCTACCAGGTGATCCCCTCTTCCCGCCGCCGACCCGCGTAAGCGCCCAGCTAGGAAGCCATATCCAAGGCGGGCGGCCAGAAGGCCACGCCCAGAACCGGTGGGCGGAAGGCAGTGTCCAAGACGAGTGGACGGCACGGGCCGAGCCGAAACTGGCGGGAGTGGCGGCATGACAGCGAGCACTGCCGAGGTCGGTGCCGCTGAAATCGGCACCGTGACGATGACCTACCGCGAGGCGCTGCGCACCACCCTGGCGGAGGAGATGCGGCGCGACAAAGACGTGCTGCTGATTGGCGAGGAAATTGGCCTGTTCGAGGGCTCGTACAAGATCACGAAGGGCTTGCTGAAGGAGTTCGGGCCCAAGCGCGTGCGCGACACTCCAATCGCGGAGGAGGGCTTCACCGGCGCGGCGGTCGGCGCGGCCATGCTGGGGCTCAGGCCGATTGTCGAGTTGATGACGATCAACTTCTCGCTTCTCGCCCTGGATCAGATCGTCAACCATGCTGCCAAGATTTACGGGATGTTCGGTGGCCAGGTGCCAGTGCCTATGGTGATTCGGACGCCCGGCGGTGGCGGCCAACAACTCGGTGCCACCCATTCGCAGAACGTCGAGTTGTACTACTCGTTCGTTCCCGGGCTGAAAGTAGTGGCGCCAGCCACTCCAGCGGCGGCGCGCGGCCTGATGCAAGCCGCCATCCGTGACAACGACCCGGTGTTATTCCTGGAGAACCTGTCCCTCTACAACTCCAAGGGCGAAGTCGATCTGGGGGCGGCGCCATTGGAGATCGGCCGGGCGGCCGTCGTCCGGCCCGGCCGTGACTTGACGGTGATCGCCTATTCGCGCATGGTGCCCGTGGCGCTGGAAGCCGCCCGCCAACTCCACGCCAGCGATGGAGCCGACCTGGAAGTAATCGACTTGCGGTCGCTGCGCCCGCTCGACCGGGACACCTTCGTCCATTCGGTTCGGCGCACCCACGCTGCCGTGGTCCTAGAGGACGATTGGCTGACCTACGGCATAGGGGCGGAGGTATCTGCCTCGATTGGTGAGGGCGCTTTCGATTATCTGGACGCGCCGGTCCGCCGGGTGGCCATGGCCGAGGTGCCCATGCCCTATTCCAAACCGCTCGAAACAGCGGCCTTGCCGCAGATGACGGACGTCACGCGCGCAATCAAGGACACCCTGGCGGCGACCGGTTTCAACAATTCGAGGAGCATTCGTCATGATTGAGATCACCATGCCCCGCCTGTCGGACACCATGCAGGAGGGCGCCATTGCCGCCTGGCAGGTCAAGCCCGGCGACCAGGTTTCGCCCGGCGATGTCTTGGCGGAAATCGAAACCGACAAAGCGGTGATGGACTTCGAGGCCTACGACGCTGGCACCATCACGGAGTTGCTGGTGGAACCGGGACAGGCCGTGTCGATCGGCCAGCCGATCGCCCTACTCGATGACGGCAGCGCCGACCAGGACAGCGCTGAACAAACCGGCGGCGACCAAGCCAGTGCCGATGAGCCGGGGGAGCGCGATGCGGACCGGGTCCCGGATAACCGGGCGCCGCACGCTGTGCCCGCCGAACCAGTTCTGGCCTCGCCGCTGGTTCGGCGGATGGCCAGGGATCAGGGCGTTGACCTGAGGCGAATCCAGGGCTCTGGGCCCGGCGGTCGGATCATCCGGGTGGACTTAGAGCGTGTCTTGGCCGATCACAACCGCTTGGCGCCCGGCGCCGCCAAGGGTTCCAACTCGGCTGGCGACGCGCGTGCCCAAACGGCAGCGCAAGACGGATTGACCGCGACGACGACGGCATCGTCCACCGGACAAACTGCGGCGGTCGACCAGCGCGAGCCGACGGCGGTGCCGGTCAGCCAATTGCGGCGGACTATAGCGCGGCGCTTGACCGAATCAGCCCAGCAGATCCCGGTTTTCACGCTCACCCTGCCGATTCGGGTGGACGCCTTGCTGGATCTGCGAGCCCAGATGAACCAGCATTTGGCAGTGACCGGGCGCGGCAAAGTGTCGGTCAATGACCTGGTGGTCAAAGCCTCGGCCCTGGCGCTGCGGGAGTATCCGGCTGTCAACGCGAGTTGGGCGGAGGACTCGATCCTGCTGCATGGG
>JAIRNM010000361.1 GCA_031258055.1 Bifidobacteriaceae bacterium | reverse complement strand
CACATCGGCGGGTCCCGGCGGCGGCCGATTAGCCGCCCCGCCTACTCGTTTACGAACGCGTCTCGCTGGCGCGGTCGGCCGTCTGGGCGGCTAGGGCGCGGACTACGCCCGCCCTCCCTTCAACCACTAGGCGGCGCAGCGGCGGCAGGTCAGAACCGAGGGCGGTCAGGAACCGGTCGGTCGCGCCCACCACATCAACTCCGGGCAGGTCAGCCACTTCGGACGGGTAGAGTCCTTCCGCCACGCTGGCGGCTGTTTCCGGTGAACGGGCGCGCCAGACTCGCGGCAAAGCCTCGAAATATGGTTCGATGAACGGCTTCAACAAAGCGGCGTCATGGACGCGGCCAAAGCCAGCGATGATGGCCCTTTGGGTCGCGTTCGGTGTGGCCGGGTCCTCGACCGCCCGCAACCAAGCGGCCGCTTTCGCCTCCGGTGTGGGTAGAGCCGCCCGCAAACAAGCCGCCTGCTCCAAACCGGACAAGGTGTGGTCACGCGCCAATTGTTCGTCGATGCGCGACTCACCGGCCCGTCCCCCCGCCACCAGCGCCAACAGAAGATCCCAGGTCAGGTCGACGTCCATGGTCAGCCCAGTCAACGAACGCGAACCTAAGACCAACTCGTCCACCAAGTCCAACTGGGGTTCCGTCACACTATGGCGGGCGAAGGCCTTGACCAGTTGGAGTTGTGCGTCCGAGCCGGGCCGCGCCGCCTGGGTCAGTGCCCAAAGGGCATCGGCGGCAGCAGCCGTCGCCTCGGAACGGAACTCCGGAGCGACATAGGACTCAAGCCCGGCCCCCAACTGGGCGAGCAACTGGCGCATGGCGGTTGAATTCGTTTCGCCTGCCACCCCGCCCAGAACTAAGGAAACGAAGGCGCGCGCGCCCAACTCGCTGTCCCTGGTCATGTCCCAGAGGATTCCCCAGATGACGGACCGGGCCAGGGGGTCGGCCAACCGCGCGATGGAGCCGGAAGCGACGGCCAAAGACTGTTCGTCCAGACGTACCTTCGCGTAAGCCAAGTCGCGGTCATTGACCAGCAGCAAGTCGGCTGGGCGCAGCTTCGGTAGTGCGGTCTGGGCTGAGGTCAGGTCTACTTCGGTGTCCCAGAAGCGGACCGGCACGTCATCGACCAAGGTGTAGCCGCCCAGGGCGATTCGCTGGGGACGCCAAGCTGGGTAGGGCGGCGTGCCGCTCTGCACCAAGTGGGCCGCCGTCGGGTCGAGTTTCACGGTGTTGACGCCCGCCGTTGTCAGCCAGGCGTCCGCCCAAGCGGCCAGGTCACGGCCGGAGGCCGCTTCGAGTTCCACCAGCAAGTCTTCGAGTGTCGTGTTGGACCAAGCGTGTTTGGCGAAGTAGGCCTGGACCCCGGCCAAGAACTGGTCTTCGCCCACCCAAGCGACCAAGGCGCAGCACCGAAGCGCCCTTGGCGTAGGTGATGCCGTCGAAGTTGTTGTGAACATCCTCCAGGTTGTCGATCTGGGCGATGATCGGATGGGTAGTCGGTAGCTGATCTTGTTTGTAAGCCCAGGTCTTCTCCGAATAGGCGAAGGTAGTCCAGGCGTCTTTCCACTCGGTCACCGTGACCGCCGCCAGGTGCGAGATGAATTCGGCGAACGATTCGTTCAGCCAGAGGTCGTCCCACCAGCGCATCGTTACCAAGTCGCCGAACCACATGTGCGCCAGTTCGTGCAGGATCGTGATGGCCCGCCGCTCGACCCGCGCCGCCGTTGGCTTGGACCGGAAAACATAGCTCTCGGTGATGGTCACGAGCCCGGCGTTCTCCATCGCCCCGAAGTTGTATTCCGGGCAAAACACCTGGTCATACTTGGCGAACGGGTAGGGATAGGCGAACGCCGGTTCGTAGAATCCGAAGCCCTGCCGGGTGATCTCGAAGATCTTCTCGGCGTCCACAAACTCAGCCATCGACGCCCGCGCGTACAGCGCCATCGGCACCGTCCGGCCGCTGGTCGAGATCACGTCGCTGTGCCAGACCTCATAGGGGCCAGCGATCAGCGCCACCAGGTAGGAGGACAGTTTAGGCGTCGGCTCGAAGCGGTGGACAACGGTTCGGCTGCCGCCAGCCCCGCCGCCGCCCTGGTTTTTGGGCGATGCCGTCGGACCGGCCAGCTCTCCACCGAGGGCCGCTTCTTGGTCTGCCGTCAAACCTTCGGGCGATGCCGTCGGACCGGCCAGTTCTCCACCTTGGGCCGCGTCTGGGGCGGGGCTCAGCGCTGGGCTGGCGGCTGGTTGGACGGCATCGGCCACGGCTGGTAGCTGGTTGGAAACGACCGTCCACCCTTCCGGCGCCCGGACGGTCAACTCGAAGGTGCCTTTGATATCGGGCTGCTCGAAGACGGCGAAGACGCGGCGGGCGTCGGCCGGCTCGAACTGGGTGTAAAGGTAAGTTTTGTTGTCCACTGGGTCGGTGAAGCGGTGCAGGCCCTCGCCGGTGTGGGAATAGGCGCAGTCAGCTACGACCACCAGTTCGTTGCGCTCCCGCAGATCGTCCAGTTGGACGCGGTCGTCCTTGAACACAGCGGCTGGGTCTAGGTCGCGGCCGTTCAGCCGTATGGCTTTGACTTGCGGCGCTATCAGGTCGATGAAGCTGGCCGCCCCAACCTGGCGAGCGTCGAACTCAATGGTGGTGCGCGAGGCAAAACTCGGCCCCGAACCGGTCAGGTCAAGTTCAATGCGATAACGCGGATTGGCGATCAATTGGGCGCGGGCGGCCGCTTCGGTCCTAGTCACAGTCACGCCCCGATTGTTCCACTTCCGCCGCCCAAGTGCGAAAAGACATATGCTCTTGGTCATGGCTACCGTTCAATTCTGGTTCGATCCGATCTGTCCCTGGACCTATGTGACCTACCAATGGCTAGTTGAAGCGGCCTCCGTTAGGTCGCTTAAAATCAGACCGCGCTTGCTCTCGCTCTACTTCTTGAACCGTGACCGGCCTGACACCGGCCACCGCGCTTCGCATGAAGCCTCACGACAATTGGAGCGGTTCTTGGCTTGGGTGCGGGCTGAACACGGTGATCGTCTGATGGAGCAGGCTTACGACCGGCTCGGGCAGGAACTGTTCTTGAACGGACGCCAGCCAGACGCCGAGTTGGTGCGAACAGTGGCAACGGAACTGGGCTTATCAACGGCTGAGGCGGCTAACGCCGCCAGCGATGAGAACTGGGAAACCGTGATCCTCGAAGACCATCAAGTCGCTATGGCTCTGGTGGGCGATGACGTCGGCTCACCGGTGATTGCCTTGGCCGATGGCGCCGCCTTCTTCGGGCCGGTCTTCTCCCGCGCCCCCAAGGGTGCCGCAGCCGGTCAGGTCTGGGACGACTGCGTTGCTTTGGCTTCTCACCCAGATTTCTTCGAACTGAAACGATCACGCGGTGACGCCGTTCGCCCCAGCTTCACCTAACCGCGGCTGAGAGGTTTGGATCGGGCGACCTGTAGCTGCGGCGCGGACGTGAACTGGGCGCTGCGGTCGAGCCCTGACGGTTAGCTAAGAATGGTACTGTGAATTGTGTCAGAAAAGCCTTACGAGTTGTCTCAGAACAGTGTAATAATGCCTATTGGCCAGGGACATTATCTAGCGCGGGTGATAGACTCGGAATTGACTG
>JAIRNM010000327.1 GCA_031258055.1 Bifidobacteriaceae bacterium | reverse complement strand
GTATATGGATCACCCCGGTGCGGTGGCGGTCATCGCTGTCGATGCTGAGGGCTGGGTGTTGTTGCAACGCCAATACCGCCATCCGGTCAAGGCGCTGCTGTGGGAGCCGCCAGCGGGATTACTCGATGTGCCGGGGGAGCCGCTGGTCGACACGGCGCGGCGCGAGTTGAATGAGGAAGCCGATTTAGCGGCGTCTGATTGGCGCCATTTGATCAGTTTCAACTCCACTCCGGGCGGCACCAACGAAGTCATCACAGTGTTCTTGGCCCGTGGCTTGACGGTGGTGCCTGCCGAGGAGCGGTTCGAACGCTCAGATGAAGAAGCCTCAATGGTCCCAGCCTGGCTGCCCCTAGAAGAGGCCGTCGAGTTAGTTATGTCCGGCGCGGTCCATTCGCCCTCAGCCGTGGTCGGTGTGCTGGCAGCCTGGCGGGCTCTGTCCCAACCAGGCGGCTGGGACGCCCTACCACTAGCCGCCGCCGCATCACCGGCGCCCAGCGGTTGACGAGGAGGGCCGCGCGGTCAGAGTCTAGCGGAAAGGCCCCCGTCGACCGTGATGACCTGGCCCGTGATGTAAGTGTTGGCCGAACTAGCCAGCCACGCCACCGGCACTGCGACTTCTTCGGGTGTGGCGGCACGCCCCAATGGCAGGCGTCCGTGTTCCAAATAGATGCTCCGAAACCAGTCGCTCTCCAACTCGTCCGCACCTTCAACTATGCTCATCCGGGTTGCCACGAAGCCCGGAGCCACGGCATTAACTAGGATTCCGCTGGCGGCGAGGTCGACCGCCGCAGATCGGGTGACCGCCTCTAAAGCTGCTTTCGCCGCGTCGTAAGAAAGGGTTCTCGGCTCACTTCGCTGCGAATGGATCGACGACACGTTGACGATCCGTCCGTACCCGGACTCCACCATTCGGCGACCGAATTCGCGCATCAGTATGACCGGGGCGTCCAACATAACAGCCAGCGTTTCGCGGTATCCCGCGAGTTCAAGGTCAGTCAAAGAAGAGCAGTAGACCATGCCAGCGCAGTTGACCAACACATCTACCCGTCCCAACAGGCGGATCGCATAGTCCGCACCACGCAAGACCTCGGTTTCGGCTGCTAGGTCGAGCAAGTAGGAGCGGGATGACGCCGACTCTTCTAGATCCAGCACTAGGACCTCCGCGCCCTTATCAGTCAGGGTCTTCACGATCGCCGCTCCGATACCATTCGCCCCGCCGGTGACGACTGCGGTCCGGCCCCGGAAGTCCGGCAGATTGACCTGTAGCGACATTCGACCGTCCTCCTTGGGATCGATTCCTCAGCACATCATGGGAGCAAGGGAGGTGTGGAATATACCGGGTCCTCCCCAACTGTTATGGTGACCTCGCGCAAGAATGGGCGCACAGCATCAATATCCAGGCGGATACCGAGGCCGGGCCCGTCGGGCAGACGGATGAGCCCGTCCTGGCAGAGTTCGATTGGTCTGGGCACCAGATTGCGCGCCAGGAGTGACAGCTCCAGGGGATACTCCGCCATGCCGCCTTCCGGCCAATCGGCGAACGGATGGAGCGACGAAGCGAGTGCGAGATGCGATGTGAACGTGTGATTGACGTACTCGCGGCCCAGGCTTCGCGCCTTTAGGGCGACCACCCGGGCCGGACCGATGCCGCCGATTCGGCCGGTGTCGACCTGTATGTACGTCACCCGGCCATGCGTCATCAGGTTGATCGCCTGCGTGGCATTGTGCGATCCCTCGCCTCCCGCTATCGCGACAGACCGCCCGAGGCGAGATAGCTGGGCGTAACAGTCTAGTGCCCCGGCGGAGAAGGGCTCCTCCAGCCAGGTAACCTGGGACTCTTCCAGCGCGGGAAGCCGCGCCGCCGCAGCTCCCACATCCTCGCCGAAGACTGTTCCCGCGTCGACCATCAGAGTCGCGCGGTGGCCGAGGCCAAGGCGAGCCGCCCGTATCTGCTCCCGGTCTTGGTCCGGTGAACCGGAGCCAAACCGGGCCCAGCCGAACTTGGCGGCGGAGAATCCTGCTGCCGCGATCCTTTCCGCTTTCTGCCTGGTCTCCGCCGCGTCTTCACCGAAGAGGACTGAGGCGTACGGAGTCCAGGCGCCTTGACTTGCCCCCATGCCCATCAGCGCGCGGACCGGTTTGTCGAGGGCTTTGCCGAGCGCGTCCCAGAGCGCAATCTCGATTCCAGACCAGGCGTGGTCAGCCTGCAGCAGGTCGAAACACCGCTCGGTCACGCGGCGCGCGATTCTTGCGATGTCGGTCGGCGAGTCAAGTTGCTCGCCTAACACTGCTTCCAGGACCGGTCGGCAGGCGGAATGGGATGGTGGCGTCACCATGGCGGCGAGGCTGGTCAAGGGAGAGGCCTCACATTCCCCCCAGCCGACTGCCCCCCCGACCTGGACCCTCACCAACAACATGTCTTGACTGCCGTCGCCGACGTCGGTGATCTCCGGCATGGCCAGATAGTACGGGTCAACCGATTCAACTCTCATCCTTCGCCCCCGTGTGGCTCGTCGTAGGCATCGCCCCGGGCCTGGGGCGGACCCGTCACAATCCATATGCCGTCCCGCTGATCCACCGATTTGACGCTGGCGAGCCCGTCAAACGGAATCAGCGCCAGTCGGGTTCGCACGGTGTCACCTGCTGCCAACACCCTGTGAGTACCCTGGTCCACACCGCGATTAACCGACATGGGATAGCCGGTGCAGGGTTCAAGCACAAGTACGCTCAAGCCTCGCCAAGCCCCGTACGAGGCGAAGACCCAACAGGATGGGAACACGGACTGGTCGTAAGCCAGCGCCAAGCCCTCGCCACCAGGACGGGTTAGTGCGCACCAACCAGCGTCGGGAGTTGCCAAGTACATCAATTCTGCGATGCCAGAGCTGGGCGGGGGTACGCGGCTGAGATCAATGGTGGTGCCATTTCGCTCCGGACAGGGCCAGGCGAAGGTCTGACCGGGCGAGCCTGGCCGGAGCGATCCGAAATCGCCGACAATCCCGGCGGTTGCCGGTACCGAGATGATTGATCCGGGAAGCGCCGGAAGCGCGAGGTGCTGCTTCCACAGGAACGG
>JAIRNM010000248.1 GCA_031258055.1 Bifidobacteriaceae bacterium | reverse complement strand
CCACCCAACCGGGCCGCCACAACGGCGACCAGCCCGGCACGATGAAGACAGGGGCGCCCCACCGGCGCCCCTTCTTCACGCCCACATCGCCAACCCCAACGACGCCATCATCGCCAAATTAGATGACGCCTAACACCCGGCGCCTCCGCAGCCCTGGCCTCGCTGCCCATTCCCGCTTGGCAACACTGGCCCCGTCTCAGAGTGGCGCTACCGGTTCCCCAGAAGTGCGCTACCAACACGCCGGACAGGCGCTACCAACAATGGCTATCCGCCAGGCGGCGGCCTGTGCGGGCGGGACTCGCACCCGCAGACTGCGCTGGTGATAGGCTGTCAACTACAGGCGAAGAGCCGCTGCGGGCGCGGATCGCGCGGCTACGAGAGCCGGCCAAAGCCCGCCCAACAGGCCGCTCGCGGTTCCAAGAAGCCCTGCTATCAAGCTCATTCCTATATCAACCACAGGCTGCCATGCCTGCGACATCGCCACCACGTATACCACCCAGACTCCAACGACGACTCCGATCAGTGCGGATATGAGTCCCATCAATCCGGCCTCAACGAGCACTTGAAGGAGAACTTGCCGACGCGCGGCACCTACCGCGCGTCGCATTCCGAGTTCCCGCATACGTTGCGCCACGTTGAGCATGAGAAGGTTCGCCACCGCCGCCATCCCGCCCAACAGAACGATTGCCCCGGCACCCAGAGCAAGGGAGCGCATCGAATCAGACACCTTAGTCTTCATTTCCTTCGGGTCAGGTGCGTGTCGAACGCTCACAGAACCTGGCGCGTCTGGGGCGACTATCAGTGGCATAGTGTCAGCCACTACGGCCGCTGCCCCGGGATCCACCTTGGCGATGACGCCAACTCTCTCTGGCGCAGGAAGATGACTTGCAAGTGCTTCGGGCACAAGAATTGCTGCCGAAGTGTCTCCAAGTCGTTTCGAGCCTTCCAGAATGCCGACGACCGTCAGCATCATGGAACCCACCATAACGTCGGCACGTTCGCCAGTGAACCCGAACTCGGTGGCCAAGTCGTCGCCGATCACAACAACGGCTCGCGTTCCGGCAGAATCCAAGGCGTTGAATCCGTGCCCGCTCACCTCCGCTTCAATTGTCTTCAAAAAATCGATACCGACGAGTCGCACCGCTTGCCTGTCAAGGGCGCTGTGCCAAGTCCCGGCCGCATCTTGATAACTCACTGGAACGGAGTCAATGGTTGAATATCGCGACGCTAATGCGACCCCGGCAACCAAACGTTGCTGTTCAAGCGATTCATCAGACACCAAGCCCGTAATGCACTCAACATTCGCTTCGCCGCCACCCGCGTCCGCATCCAGACTCGTGCAGGAAACGAGTTTTCGCTCTGCCACTACGGTCGTCGCAGCATAAATGTCGAACTCGTCCGACACCTGCCCACCTACGGTGTCCGTCAACCCCACTGTGATGACGAATACGGCCGTTCCCAGACACACACCAAACCCTCCGGCCACAGCTCTTCCAGGCTTGGCGCGAACCATTTTCGTGCCGTTGAGCAGGGACGCGATCAACCGGGTGTCCCTCCTACGGGCACGAGCACACCGTCTGCCATATGAAAGAGTCGCGACGCCTCGGTGGCGACTTGTGAATTGTGCGTGACCACGATAACAGCCCGGCCCTCGTCCGCGATCCTGCGCAAAAGACTGATCACGGTCTGCTCTGTCTGAGAATCCAGATTACCGGTTGGCTCGTCGGCCAGGATCAGGTCCGGCTCTGTGACGAGCGCCCGTGCCATGGCAACGCGCTGTTGCTCGCCGCCAGAGAGCGTGGCCGCCCGCGCGCGCATTCGATGTCGCATCCCCATACTCTCCAAGAGGTCTTCGGCCCGCGCATATCGACCCCGCCTCCGCCCTCGTTGGTAGGTTAGCGGGAGCGCCACATTTTCCGTTGCTGTCAATTCCGGAACCAGATGAAAACTCTGAAACACAAACCCGATGTGCCTTGCCCGAAGCCGGGTTCTAACTCTATCCGATGAAGTCAAGACCGATTGCCCGACCAGTGAAAGAGTGCCACTGGTTGGGCTTTCAAGGAGTCCAAGAATCGAGAGGAGAGTGGTCTTACCTGATCCTGATCGGCCAAGTATGGCGACCAATTCGCCAGGCCAGACACGCAGAGACGCATCCCTTAGAGCGGTGACGGGGCGCGCACCGCCGTACACCATCTCAAGATGGCCCGCCTCGACCGTAGGTTGCGAGGCTGGTGCAGAGATTCGAGTCGCCATCAGCCGAGGACGACCTTGTCGCCGGGCTGAAGATCAGGCTCACCGGCCAGCGCAACCAGGCCTTCGATCTGGTCCGCGACTGTCACTCGAATCTCTCGCAGGGTACCTTGATCAAGCTGTTTCACTACCACAACTCCGCCCTCCGCTCCCTCATGAATGGCCGTCACTGGCACAACCAATGCCTTTGGAGCCTCGGCCAAGATAATGGTAACCGAGCCGCGCTGACCGGCCCGCAAGCCCGCAGCATCGGTGACTTCGACTTTGGCGGTCGCGCCATCTCCGGACTCGCCGGGGGTCACGTGTCCCACTGCGGTCTGCAAGGCCGCCTCCCCGTTGGGGGAGAATTCGAGTCGCGCCCCCTCCGGAATGTCCGGCAGAGTCGCGGTCGGCAGAGTAACATGCAAGAATGGTTCGCCCTTCGAAATCGTTACGTTGGCCGCTTCCCCGCCAGCATCCATGCCAACAGTGAGGTCGCATGCCACAACTGGGGCGGGGAGTTCCGAGACCGCCAACCACCATTGCCGCGGGAGGTAGGGCACAAGAACTATCGGCGACTCGGATGTCTCGCCCCCGGTGTCATCAGCCGTTGTGGTAGTCGAGTCTTTCGCCCCCGTGTCGGTGCCGTCATTTGGGGCCACCCCCATCGGAAGCTCATAGCCCAACTCCTGAAAGAACACTCGCAGACCCTCAAATAGCCCTGACCCTGCGCTGTCGCCCGGACTGCTGCGTCTGTTCATGCCGTCTAGCGCTCGGTTCAGTTGGGCAACATCGGGCCCGTGGTCGCCCAAGAAGATATCTCTGTACGGCCTGAATTCGCCTGCCAGCGCTACGACCGGCTCGCCGGAGACCTCCGCTAGCATCGTCCCGTTTTGCACCACGTCCCCGGGTGCCACGCTCACTCTTGTCACCACCGCAACCTCGGCTCGCCCCAACGGCTGCAAAGCAACGCCCTCGCCAAACTCGACCAATCCACGGCCCGTCACACTTGACTCCAGCGCCATCTCTTGAACGACGGCTGTCACTGTAGCCCTATCTGGTGCCTCAGCATCTGCGGCGCGTTGAGATGGAGAGACGGTCTTACCCGCAAGGTAGGCTAACGAACTAGATACCACCACGGCAATTAGGGCGGCGGCCGCGAATGCGATGCCACGCCTCACAGTTTCGCTGCTTGCTTGAGATCCGCACGTACCTGAAGCAAGGCTTCAGCATAATCCTCGACGAACATTTGTCCCTCGACTAGGCGAAGCGTGAGAAAGGGGACCAGGACATGTTCGCGGTAACAATCCCAATCATGTTCGGCCAACGCTATCTCTTCCGCCAATAGATCAGAGAACACGGCCGGATCCGTTCCGTTCCCTTCCGAGAGCGTTCGTGCCTCACTCTCAATTCTCGCCATTTCGGACTGAACATTGTCGGAGAAGCCGGCATCCAGCATGCAGGTGCCCCACCTCTCTTTCCCATCAGTAAGAGCCTGCCGCAGATCCGGCGCTTCACGCTGCGCACCGGTCGAGTACAACTCCCATGCGTCTGGCGTGACCTCTACCATCGTGGCTACTTCCCCAGCGCACCTGTCGTTATCCGCAAAAAACAGCTGCTGCTCATCTGCCGTGAGCGAGGCCAACATGGCGGTCACAGAATCGTTCTGGGGGTCGCCAAGATCGCCGCCAGGCCCCAAGAGGGCCGTCACAATACCGTAGCCCGAGCGCGAGCGGATG
Organism: Bifidobacteriaceae bacterium; assembly: GCA_031258055.1. Classification (GTDB taxonomy): domain Bacteria; phylum Actinomycetota; class Actinomycetes; order Actinomycetales; family WQXJ01; genus JAIRTF01. The sequence goes on along the minus strand of JAIRNM010000248.1, from coordinate 2,037 downwards.
GAGCTATCGCTGACCGGAGAACCGAAGGCTGCTTCGGCAATCATCGCCTCGATCTCCGCCCTGCTGGGCTGGCCCGCCGTGAATGTCCAGCCCTGTTCCCGCATACACTCAGCATGTGCGTTGGCCTGTGACGTCTGAATCGCCAATTCAACCTCGATCCGGTCGGCTCCGTCATACAAGAATGACCCGACCGGATCGAAACGTGCCAGCACATCAACCGGCGCAGAGGGGACATCGCTCAGAGTGAGCGGGACGAAGCTTGGACTGATGGCGGGGGCCGTCGAACTCACAGGAACCGACTCGCCACTGGGCTGATCCACGGATCCCGAGATCGCGGTGCAGGCGACGACCACCAAGGCCATAGCTGCCAGAGTCACCGCACTAGCTGAAACTCTGGCAGCCTTGGCCACTACCGGTCCCAAGACCTGATCTCCCAGCCTCAGAAGATGTACTTGTTGTTGAAGTACTGCTCCGACCTGTGGTAGCAATTCGGGTCCGAGGTCAACCGCTTCCGCATGGCAGTCTGGATCCCAGAACCAGCCTTGAAGTTGGTCCCAAGCGCCCCTTGGAACGGGCCGGGGCCGATGGCTATGTCGGTCGAAGCATACTTCGTCCCCTGGGTAGATGACGCAGCCCCGTCATTCGCGTAAGCCGTGCTCTTCACCCATCGAAGGTAGATGTAGCTTCTTGAGCACCAGTTGTCGACGCGATTGTAGAAGTTGTAGCCGGCGGTGCCGTTCCAACTCGTGACCGAACCGTTGGCGCCGCCGTAGCTCCAGACGGTGGAGCTAACGGTCCTGGAGGTCAGGTAGTAGCCTGACGGCGCTGTTTTGACGTGGACCGGCGCTACCGCCGCGCTCGTCCCACCGCCAGTGGCGACGGCGGGGAGGGCGATCCCAGTCAGAGCGATGGTCAGCCCCAACGCTGCGGCAAACGTCCTGTTCTTCTTCCTCATGACTTCCCCTTTCGATAGGTGGAGTAAAACAGCCACCGGGGGCCACTCCGACCTTATGCGCTACGGCCCCGATCAAAAACGCGGGGTCCAACTATGATCAGGCCTTCGGCGGCAGGCAGTGCTAATCCCTCAAGAGGCTCGAATCGAGCCTAGCACAGTCCACATCCTCGTCGCCGCCCCCGGTAGGGTCGGCCACCCGGCGAGGTGTCCGCCTGTCGGCGGTTCCTTTTCCGGGTGGCCTCCCCCCGAACCGCGCATGCGGCTTTCACCGCACGCGGCTCTCTAGCGGTGGTGACGTGGCTGAGGTTTGTCCTGGGTCGATCCGCTCATGGCACGCCCGGCACACGACGGGAGTCTTGCGCCGCATCGCGAGCATGATTTGGCCGACTTCGGTGTTCGGGTCCAGGGACGCCAATCCCCGGACCTGGTGGACTTCCACACCCACCCGTTTGGCTCCGCACCACTCGCACCGCCCGCGTTGTATCCTGCGGACGATTTCTTTGCGCGGGTGGGCCAGGCCTTGCGGGCCGGGATCAACTATCCGGGCGGTCTTGTCCCGCCGGAGCGGAACTTCGCCGAACCGGCTGGTCAGCGGCGGTCGTGGACTACGGTCGAGGCGAGCCTCGAAACAAGTTCGCGGCCCGTGCCGGGTGATGACTTTGGCCCTGTGTTTGGCCGCTGTCTTCGTGACGGTCGAGCGGTGCTTGCTTGCCAGGGTCTTGAGCATGGATGTCTGCAAAACCCACCTGAGCCGCCCGAGGACATGAATGTTCCCGGCCAGCTTGTAATAGTTCACGATGCCCCGATCCCGCGCGCCGGACCATCCCACGATGGTGTGATCATCGAGGGGTTGAAGCGCGGCGACGCGCTGGGGCACGCCACCCTTGAGGAACTCCTGGGCCTTGGTCCGGACAACACCGGTGGGCACCCTGAGGCATACCGTCCCATTCATGGAGCGGCGTCCCAGGGCGGGCGCAAAGTCGGGCGGGTTCGGCGTGTCTGCGGCGTGGATGGGGCGTGACCTGCTGAATTAGGAGGGTCAGCTCAAGGATCCTTCTCACAGAAAGCCACGCCCCGCGATG
>JAIRNM010000247.1 GCA_031258055.1 Bifidobacteriaceae bacterium | reverse complement strand
TACGCCGTTTCTCGGGAGGTTTTTCATCGAGTACGCCATTCCTCCGGAGCTCGTTTGCGTTTACGCAGGTCACAGCGTCGGCTGGACCGTGGATCGCCGATTAATGGCGTACTGGATGACGTTGACCCCGATTAACGGCGTACTCGATGACGTTGACCCCGATTAACGGCGTACTCGATGACGTTGACCCCAACAAACGGCGTACTGGGTGGGGTTTCCTCACTGGCCGTGGTTTGGGGATCCTGAGGGAGAGAGAGGATTAGACAGTTACGCGACCAGCTTCCCGGCGGCGGACCCCACATCGACCCACGCCACGCAGCGTCCGAGCAGGGTAATCCCACCGATAAGAACGGCATTATGGAATGCCCCATTTTTTGGGGTTTCGGCAGCGTGTTTTGACCCCACCCCACTAACCGTCCTCCCGTGGTCGGAACTTTTGCGGGGCCCCGAGAAGCCAGAACACGGCTCGTTTGTCAAGGTTGCGGTGGCCTAGAGTGATCTGGTGACTTCCAGCGGCGGCCTGGATGGAGGCGACTACGAACGACCAGCGGGTTCTTGACCCGATGCTCAGGGAAATCAGCGTGATCCGTTCAGACCCTCCCGGTGCGGCCGACCGCACCATCGCAGTCACTACTGGTGACGACACCACAAGTGGCAACGACACCAACAGCGCCGTGTCGGCCGGAGTTCTTGAGATTAACCGCATTTTGGCGCCAGTCACGGCCTTGGGGCCGGGGCGGCGACTAGGGCTCTGGGTTCAGGGTTGTGCGCTGCGTTGCCCCGGCTGCGCCTCGCGCGACACCTGGACACGTGGCGAGGGTCAACTCGTCGAAGCGTCCGAATTGGCACACGCCCTGGCGGAGCGCGCCAAGACCGACGGTCTCACGGGAATGACGATCACTGGCGGCGAGCCGATGGACCAAGCCGCGGCCCTGACACTGATGGTGCGAGAACTGCGCCGAATGCTGGGCCAGCCAGCTACTGCCCAGACCAACGATGACCAGCCTGCCGCTGACCAGCCCGACGGCCAGACGGGCGCCGACAAATTCGATGTGCTGGTGTTTACGGGCTACGCAAGCGCGGCCGCCAAGCGGCGGGCTGGTGCGCTTTGGGAGTTGGTGGACGCGGTCATCGCTGGCCCCTATCGCCGTGACTTGCCCTCCGACCAGCCGCTGTTGGCCAGCTCCAACCAAGAGTTGATTCGCCTCAACCCGACTTGGCAACCCGGTCCTGGCGGCCAAATGCAAATGTTGGTCGAAGGCGGCGACATCACCATGGTTGGTCTACCCCAGCCGGGCGACCTGGACAGGCTCGAAACCAAACTGCGTGAGCGCGGAGTCATCCTAGGAGGCGCATCATGGCGAAACTGAAGCTCCCCGGAAAGCTCGCCTCACCCGACCTGACGCGGCCAGCATCTTCCCAGTGCGGTCAACCTGAGCCCACGGCACGGCCCCAGGTCAGCCGCTACTGCGGGCGTTTCCGCTGATCAGAGCGCTTCCTTGATCTGTCGGTCAGAGGGATCGGGCGGTCAGCACGCCCTCGATTGAACGGACAGCGGCTACCAGGCCTGGTCCGACTTGGCCGTCGATGTCCGCCAGGGTGTAGGCGATCTCACCCCTGGACTTGTTGAGCAGGTCAGCTATGTTCAGGTTGGCCTCAGCCAGCAGCGTCGAGATCTGGCCCACCATGCCATGCACGTTGGAGTGGACTATGGCGAGCCGTTCGGTGCCAGCGGCACGCGCCAAGTCAGCCGCCGGGAAGTTCACCGAGTTCTTCACAGCGCCGTCTTCTAGGTAACCGCGAAGCTGGTCCACCGCCATGACAGCGCAGTTCTCCTCCGCTTCGCCGGTCGAGGCGCCCAGATGGGGCAGGGTTACAACCCGCTCGCGGGTATTGAGGGCGGGAGTTGGGAAATCGCAGACATATCCCCGCAGCGATCCCGCTTCGAGGGCTGCCACCAGCGCCGCTTCATCAACAATCGGGCCGCGCGCGAAGTTGATCAACACCGCTGAGCCGTGCATCGCCGCCAACTGATCGGCGCCGATCAGCCCACGCGTACCCGCATTCAACGGCACATGGACGGTCACAATGTCCGAGCGCCTCAACAGTTCATCAAGCGAGACAATCCGTTCCACCCGTGAGGATAGCTTCCAGGCGTGGTCCACCGTCAAGGCCGGATCGAACCCAAGCACCCGCATCCCGAGGGCGGCGCCCGCGTTCGCTACTTCCACGCCGATGGCGCCAAGCCCAATCACACCCAGCGTCCGGCCCGGCAATTCGAAGCCCGCGAAGGCTTTCTTACCCGCCTCGACCGCCTTGTTCATTTCCTCGTCAGTCCCAACCAGCCGGTGGGCGAAGGCCGCTGCCGGGATGATGTTCCGGGCCGCCAGGAACAGTGCCGCCACTACCAGTTCTTTCACGGCGTTGGCGTTAGCACCGGGTGTGTTGAACACCGGGATGCCGCGAGCCGAGTATTCCTCGATCGGAATGTTATTGGTGCCCGCTCCTGCCCGCGCCACCGCCAGCAGCGAATCCGGGATCGGCTCGCCGTGCAGATTGGCGGACCGCAGCAGCAGCGCCGTGGGCGCGTCGGCGGCCGGGTCAATCGTGTAACGGTCAGCCGGGAAACGGCCTAGCCCGGTTGGGCTGATGGAGTTGAGGGTGCGAATCAAAAAGGTCATTTGGGGGTTCCTAAGTTTTCGGTTTTTCCTGGACGATGCCGCCGTCAGATCAACCCGCGTCAGTCCCGCTCTCCACTTGGTCGGGTTAGCGGGCGGCTCCGAGGTGGGGCCATCAGTGGTGGCTGGCGAATTCATTCATGTAGTCGATCAGGGCTTCAACGCCTCCTATTGGCATGGCGTTATACATGCTGGCACGCATCCCGCCAACTGAGCGGTGCCCTTTGAGGTTGGTTAGACCGGCTGCTTCCGCTCCGGCCAAGAATTCGCCGTCGAGCGTGGGGTCAGCCAAGGTGAACGGCACGTTGGTGCGTGATCGCGCCTCGACCGCGACTGGGTTGGCGTAGAAATCAGAGGCGTCGATCACCTCGTAGAGCAACTCCGACCGGATTCGGGCTGCCCGCCCCATCGCTTCTAGGCCGCCTTGTTCTTGAATCCAATCGAGGATCAGCCCAAGCAGATAGATGCCGAAGGTCGGCGGCGTGTTCAGCATTGAATCCGAAGCGGCCATCTGGCCGTAGTCGAGCACCGCCGGGGTGGTGGCACGGGAGCGTCCAAGCAGATCGTCGCGGACTATGACAACGCAAAGCCCGGCTGGTCCCATGTTCTTTTGGGCTCCGGCGTAAATCACCCCGTACTTCGATACGTTGATCGGCTGGGACAGGATAGTCGATGACATGTCGGCCACCAGCGGGACGTTGGCGGCACGGGGAACATAGGCGAACTCCACGCCGCCGATCGTCTCGTTCGGGGTGTAGTGGAGGTAGGCGCTGGCGGGCGGGACGGCCAGAGCGTCCGG
>JAIRNM010000238.1 GCA_031258055.1 Bifidobacteriaceae bacterium | reverse complement strand
GGATGCTTCATGGCCAGTTGGAAGGTCGGGATGGTGCGGCCAAACAACTGGTAGCCGCCGCCGGTCGCGGTGGTGTAGGTGAACAGGCAGGCGCCGCCTATGCCGACGGTTCCCTCCGGCGTCCAGGTTCGAGGCGGGTTGTACTTTGGCACGTTCATCTTGCAGCGCGGATCCATCGGCCAGAAGAAGCCGCCACCAGGCCAAAAGCCGCAACCTGAGTTGTACCAGTCGGTCGTCAACAGCATGTCTTTGATGTCTTGGACCGTGCAACCGTTGCACTGGGCCATGTATTGAAGGTTGTAGCCGTCCAAACAGTTCGGGGCGTCAGGTCTGACTTCCTTGACATACCGCGCGACGGCGGCCTTGGTCTGCGAGTCTTCGAAGGCGATCGGCAGCGTGATGACGCGTGATGCGATCACCATTTCATCGACGCCAGTGATCGACTGTTCGATCTCCTTGACCGCGTCGATGAGCTTTTGTGGCGGCAACACCGTCGGATCGAAATGGAGCATGTTGGCGCGAATAGACGGCAGCGTCTCAATGAACCCTGGGAGCTTGGCCTCCTTGATCAGTGCGTCGGCGGCCAAAATGCGGAACGAGTCGAGCAATTCGACTCGCTGTTCGTAGCCGTATTCGACCTGGATAAACCCATCACCGGCTTGGCGGAACAAAACTTCGATCCGATCTCCATCCGGCGGGAGGGTGTCCAAGATGACGTTATAACGTTCCATCCGTGTCTCCTTGCTCTCCTTGGCTTGTTGTGGATTGAAATGTGAAAACTGCGATTGTTGGGCAGATCGAGCTATCGAAGGGTTAGGTGTGGCGTTGGGGCGGATCGCGTCCAAAGCGGTTAGCCGATCAAACCAAGGCCGGAGCCGGCTCCGCCTCGGGTTCCGTATGGTGTTCCGTATGGTGTTCCGTATGGGGTTCCACCCGTAGGTTGTGCTCGACGAAACCGGTCGTGAAGTCGCCGCTGGCGAACAGCGGGTGCGACAAGATCGCCAGGTTGGCGCTCAGGTTAGTAGCTACTCCGTCAATCTTGATGCCCGCCAGCACGTCCTTCATCTTGGTCACGCAGGCCGCCCGGTTGGCTGCCCGCACTATGACCTTGCAGAGCATCGGGTCGTAGTAGGGACTGACGACGCTGCCTTGGCCGATGGCGTGTTCGACCCGGACTTGGCCCGGTTCTTCGCTCGGCAGGGCCAACTCACGGATGGTGCCGGGCGAAGGCAGTTTGGTGACGGGGTCTTCGGCGTAGATTCGGACCTCAATGGCGTGGCCGTCCAAAGCGATGTCTTCTTGGGTAACGGGTAGCGGCTTGCCCGCGGCCACCAGGATTTGCCAGGCGACGATGTCCGTGCCGGTGATCATTTCCGAGACGGGGTGTTCGACCTGTAGGCGGGCGTTGATCTCCATGAAGTAGTAGGCGTCATCGGGCCCTCGCAGGTACTCAATGGTGCCAGCGCCAACGTAGCCAATCGCGCGCGCTAAGGCGGCCGTGTAGGCGTAGAGATTGGCGCGGTCTTGGTCGTCAACCGCCGCCGACGGGGCCTCTTCGACGATCTTCTGGTAGCGGCGCTGGATGGAGCATTCGCGTTCGCCTAGGCAAACCACGTTGCCGAAGGCGTCGGCGACGAATTGAACCTCAATGTGCTTTGGCCGCTCGATGCGTCGCTCGACGTATACGTCGGGGCAAGCGAAAGCCATCTGGCCGATCCTTGCCATTGAGTCCAACTGGCGGGCTATTTGGGCCAACGGACGCGCTTCTTCGAGAGCCTCGATCCCCTTGCCGCCGCCACCTTTGTCCAGTTTGAGCAGCATGGGATAGCCGATTCGTTCTCCCCACTGGAGGATCTCCTCAGCCGAGCGGACCGGGCTGGTTGCCCCCGGTGAGATCGGCACACCGGTCTGTTGGGCGACATACCGGCAATAGGACTTGGATTCGATGCGACGCAAGGTTTCAGGGTCTGGCCCGATCCATTTCGCGCCGGCCTGCTCAACCGCCTCCGCGAAATCGGCCTGTTCTGACAAGAAGCCGTAGCCGGGGTGGACGGCCCCAGCGCCGGATTCAACCAGAGCGCAGATGAGCGCCTCGGCGTTGAGGTAGCTCTTGTGGGGCGCGGAGGCACCAATGTGATGGGCGCTGGTCGCGCGGCCAACGTAGTCGTTGTCGGCATCGGCATCGGAGTAGACCACGGCGGTCTGAACGCCGAGCCCGTGGGCGGTACGCATGACACGGTTGACGATTTCGCCTCGGTTGGCGATCAGAATTCTGTTGAACACGCAGGCAGACCTCCGGTGCGGTGGCAGATGAAATCGGTGAGGACGGCTGTTCTTTACTTTTGTGATACTAGCTTGACCGGCGCCGGGTTAGCATATTACTAAGAGGCGCTGTTCCTTTGGGAAGGAGCCAGGCTTACGTTTAGTTTACGTCATTAGAATGAAGGTTGTGTACCGCCCTTGCTTCAACAATGTTTCGTGATCGTCTCCTCTGGGCGGGCTGACGGCACCGCCCACTCGATCCGCGGCGATGGCGCCCGTCCGCGGCGAGCCGTTGTTGCAACCAGTCAGTGCAACAACACGCCAACCGATCCAATCCCGCGCGTTATGCCATCTTTCCTAGCCCGCGCAATCAGCCGAGCGGTCGGGCGTCCGTCCTTGTCGGTAGGGCGCCGTCAGTACCGTTTGCCGCGCGCGCTGGCGGGGCTAAGCGGGTAGCCGGTAATGGTGGTCGACGGCATCAGCAACAGAATGAACAAGATGAAATTCCCAACGAACGGCACGAAACAGATGAAGAACCAGCTGCCGGACCGTCCCGAATCGTGCAGGCGCCGCCAGACCAACGCCAAGCCAGGCACGATCACCGCGATACCCCAGATCCATAGAAGGAAGTAAAAGATGCCGCCCGCTCCCATGTCGCTGACCGCCGGCAACCCGTCGAAGAGTTCCATTGTGGTGCCGTAGCTTAACAGGTAGTGCAGCCACGCCTCTTTGCCGCCTGCCATGTAGGACGCTACGAGCAGTAACACCGTGATGAGGATGTTGTCGAGACAGAACCACCAATACTCGCCGCGCGACGCGTCGGTTGCGAAGTCGGCGTACTTCTGGAAGGCCCGCTTGAGCGCCCCGATTGGTCCGATGCCGTACCACGCCCTCCCTAACGGCGGCGCGACGCCCGGGATGGGCGGCACGTCGAGGCTCGTCAATGGCAGCGGATAGGTCTCAACGGGCGGCGGTCTGTAAGTGTCGTCCGGGTGGTAGGGCTGGCCGTGGCTCCGATCTGAATAAAAAGGATCTGCGATGATGGGTTCGCCGCAATACGGTCGAGCCGGTCGGGGGCTCTGGAGCGGGGCGCCGGGTGCTTGGCCCAGCGCCCGACCAACATCACGGTAAAACGGGTCGGGTCGCCCGCCGGGGCATTGGCCCAGCGCCCCGGGTGGTTGGGCGCCGTAGGAGCCGGGCCCGCCGTACAAGGCGGACGCATCGTAGGGAACGGGACCGCCGGGCTGGCCGGGTTGGCCATAGGGTCCGACGGGGAGGAATGGGTCTGGTTGGCCAGCGTGCGGAGGGACACTCATCTTGAACCTCCGTTTCGGGGGCTGTCGGGGTCAGGACAAGCCTAGCCCACGGGGGCCGCGTCCCGGCCTGGCGGCGATGGACGATCTGTTGGCCGTCCGGTTGGATAAGCCCTTGGCCGACGCTCTTGACGCCCGCGCCGCCCAAACCCGCCAAACACGCTCCGAGGTGGCCCGCGACCTGCTCAGACAAGGCCTCGCGGCCGTCTGAGAGCCACGGCGTCCGCGCCGATCGCTCGCGCGCCAAAGGGAGGCCCTGCCAAACCCGGCCGCGACCCGACGGAACCCCCAACCCGCCGCTGCCAACATCAATACCGTCGAGGTCCGGCCGGGCCAATCGTTGACCGTCGTCAAGGTGAGTGACTTGCCGCGAGCCTTGCGCCTGGGCTGATTGAGGCTTTTCGGCTGGAGCCGCCCGAGCCGGCTCTCATGATCGCCTCGGACAGCATGGCTAGAATGATGGGTCTGTCCGCCCCTTTTGCGAAGACCCGAATGCCCCAGGACGTTCATCGGACGGAGGATGACAGGGACGATGCCACAACCAAGTTCGCGCACACCGGCGATGCCGTCACCTGGACCGGGCCTCCTTGGTCGGCTTACCGTGTGGGCGGCGCCTGGTCAGGCCAGAACCGCCGCCCTCGCCGCGCTGGGGCTGGCGTTGTGGCAGGCGAGCGGGCAAGTGGTGTATGAATCGTGGGCGACGACTCTTGAATTCGCGAACCCCTGGTCTCTCGGCATAGCCCACCTCGCCGGTTCCGCGGCGGTCGTTTGTGCCGCGCTGGCACTGGTCGGCACAGCCGCTCGCCTAGCCCCGCTCAGCCAACGACGGGGCCTGCTGTATTCCCTGGCCGGGCTGGGGTGCCTCGCCACTCTTGGGATGATCGCAGTGCACGTAGGCCTCCTGGGCGTTCGTTTCGACATCCTGCTGCTCGCTCTGACCTCTTTCGTTAGCGCGGTCCTCATGCTGGCCTGCGTCGAGGTCATCATTGCTCTGGGGGCTCGGCGGGCGCTGATTGCCTTCGCTGCGGCCACGATCAGCGGCAATGCCGCCGGGCTGCTGATCGCGTTGCTGCCAGTCAACGCGAGTTTGGCAGTCGCAGCTTTGGTACCTGTGCTCTGCGTGGCGGCGCTACGGCCTCACGGTCGAGCTAACGCGGTCGCGTGCGAGGACAAACGGCTGTCGACGCGTGCGCTTGTGAGGGCATCACCCTGGCGTCTTGTGGCTGCGTTTGGCGCCTCGACTTTCGCGTTCGGAGCGATCCGGGCGAGTTTTCACGCCGCCGATGCAGCCTCCATCTCTCCAGTCCTGAAATGGATGACCGAACTCGTTGTGGGCACCATAGCGTTCGCCGCCGGCGTCCTGGTGTCACTCGCCGCCCATCGGGCGAACGCCTTTGTGGTCTTCTATATTGGCCTTCCTCTGGTAGGCCTCGCCTCATTCATACTGCTGGTCTCGAACGACGCGCTCATGCTCTACGCCCTGCCCGCCGCGAGCGCGGGGGTAGATGTGATGCGCCTGCTGGTCTGGCTTTGGCTGGCGGACATCGTAGCCCGCCAACGGGTGCCAGTGGTGTTTTGTTTCGCGCTCCTGGGCGTCGGACAGTTCACTGGCACTTTCCTCGGACATTCATTCGCGATCTTGACGCGGGGCGACAAGACGGCCATCGCCTTCGCGATTCTGGCCATCTTGTTGTTGGCGGCTCTCTTCGTCATCTCTGCTCGCGGCTCGCTGGAGCCGACCGAAGCCGGGATGGGTGAGAGCGAGG
>JAIRNM010000235.1 GCA_031258055.1 Bifidobacteriaceae bacterium | reverse complement strand
ATGCCGCCGGAACCGGACCAGCCCGGCGGCGGAGCACCGAAGTGGGGAGCGCCAGACGCATGAGTGTGTGCGAGCGCCCGCCCCAAGGCCTCCGCGGCGCCTTCGGCGGGAGTAACAGTGGGCAAGTATTCCAACTCCAGGTGAGCCGGGCCGACGGCTAGCACGTTAGCTGTGCGGACGGCATCGGGCGCCTCACCGAGCCACGCCAGGCCGAGCGCTTCGAGCTTGGGAGAGCCCGGCTGTCCCCGGCGGTAGCGTTTGGTGTAGGTGCGCAGCACCCTACTATTGTGGCGCCTATCGAGCGCGGCGGTCGCTGGGAGGTTTTCCACAGGCTTGTCTTTTCTCGGCCGCGGCTTGGCCCAGGCGGCGCCAAAATCGCCGGTATGACTAGTGATCCGTATTCACCGTGGTTGAATACTGCGCCCTGTCCAGCGCAGCACACGATCGATTACTTCCGCGAAGTGCGAGCCTCGGTCGCGCAGGTGGGCGAAGCGATCCGCGAGGCCGTGCCGATGATCGAACTGGCTGCTCCGACCGATTGGCGTTCCCCCGCCGCCACTGCTTACGGACACTGGGTGGGGGACCTTGTTCAGCGCTGTCGCGTCGCCGCTCACCGGACTGAGGACACCGTGGACACGATCAACTATTACATCGGGGTAGTGGAGATGGACAGGTCCCGCCCGTGAGCGATGATCCCGTAACTGTGCTGGGTGGTGTGGGCGGTGCCATCGCCTGCTTGGAGGACCTGACGCTGCTGGGACGGCGGCTCGAAGAGGCGCGGCGAAGCGCGTTCGCGGCGGAAGCAGCGGCGATACGAGCGGCCCAGGCTATCTGGGACTTATCTGAGCGGTCTGCCAATGCTTTTGTCAATGGTGAGCGCGCTGGAGAGGGAATGTGGGTGCTGGATGAGGACCGACACCTCGCCCGAGCAGTCTGCGGGCCGGTTGAGAAGCATTGCGCGCAGACCGTCGAGTCCATGGCCGAAAACCTCCGGTCGGCGCTGGGTCTGGGGTCAATCATGGGAGAGCTGGGTCAGCTAGCATGGCGCGTCGCGCAAGCCCAGGTCCATTACGAGGAAGCAGAAAGGAACGCGCAAGCCGAGTTCAGCGACTGGCGGGGACGGTTGATGTCCTTCGGTTCTCTGGCGGCACTCAACCCCATAGTGGGTTTGGTTTCGTCTGCGACTTCGATGCTCGGGAGTCTAGCCTTCGATGTGCTTAAGTCCTTGGTCACGACCGGTCAGTTGCCCTCCTACGCGGAACTGCTCCGAGGTCACCATTCTGAGTTCAGGGCGCTGCTCGGACGGGCAACCGGTGTTCCCTTCTTTGTTCCGACAACGGCACAGGCGGCCCGCGGGATCACGGCTTTGGCCACCATAATCGACGGGGAAACGGGCTTAGCGGTGGACGTGAAGCGCTTGAAAACGACGACCGGCTTGGCGCCTAGCTGTATTGAAAGCCTGGTTTGGCGGACGCAGGCAGCGAAACTATCCGATTCGGACCCCTCAACTGGTGACATCGGAATCACCAAAGTGACCGCGGCTGATGGCTCAATCAGTTGGCTGGTCTCATTGTCCGGAACGCAGGAGCCCGCGAGTTTCGGCACCAGCTCGAATCCAAAGGACGAGGAGTCCAATTTTCGAGCGCTCACGGGCGACGTCAACGCTGTTGGATTGGCGACGATGGCGGCGCTGGCAGATGCGGGCGTGAAGAAGGGCGAACCGCTCGTCTTGAGTGGGCATTCGCAAGGCGGCATTGTCAGCGCTCAGCTTGCCGCTGACCCCGCTTTTGTGGCTCAGTATTCGGTCGCCGCTGTCCTGACTTTCGGGTCGCCGGTGTCCCTTCTGAAGCCAGCCAATTCCGCCCAATGGCTGTCGCTTGAACACGAACAGGACCTGATCCCGTTGACGGACGGGGAAAACAATGCCCGCTCCGCCAATCACACGACGGTGGTCCGCGACCTCAAAACCGCCTCGCGATCAGATATCAGGCAGGCTGGTGAGATGGTGCTTAGGGAGCCACTCCTCGCGCACGGCGCCCCCATCTACGCCGATACGGCCAAGCTTGTAGACCAGTCAAAAGATCCGTCAATCGAGGCTTGGCGTCAAGCGGCCGCTCCTGTCCTGGCGGATGGAGCCAAAGCCGAAACCACCTACTACGCGGTCACCCGTCGATAGAGGCCGCGGACGAGGTTTCAACCCCGGGCTACATCACCGTACTTTGACACACGGGCAGACTTTTGTCCGTTCCTAAACTCTCGCGCCGACTGCGGTGCGCAGGGTCCAGAAACAAGCTCTTAATCTGGAACGATTGAGCTATGACCAAGGTCCACCTTCGCCCAGCCGTCGCGGCTCTACCCGGTTATCAAGCGGGAGCGCGGCCATCCGGTCGTCTGGTTTACAAGCTGTCGTCGAACGAGTCGCCGTATCCGCCACTGCCTGGCGTGATGGCGGCAGTCGCTGATTCGCTGGCCGACCTCAACCGCTACCCGGCCATGTTGGCGGATGACCTGGTCGACGGCATCGCCCGTTTTCACGACTTAGAACCCGGGCAGGTCAGCGTCGGGGCCGGGTCGATCAGCGTCTTGGGGCACATTCTGACGGCCGTGGCGGGCGAATCGGACGAAGTCGCGTACGCGTGGCGTTCATTTGAGGCTTACCCGATCGTGGTCGGCGTCACCGGCGCTCGCGCTGTGACGGCGCCGCTGGCGCCGGACGGTCGCCTTGACCTGGCCGCGCTCAGCGCTCACGTGACCGAGCGGACACGCGCTGTCCTTGTCTGTAGCCCGAACAACCCAACTGGCCCAGCGGTACGGGACGATGAATTCAAACGCTTCATGGCAGGTCTGCCTGAATCCGTGCTGGTGGTCCTCGACCAGGCCTACGCCGAATTCGTGACTGATCCGCAGGCGGTCCGTGCCGTCTCCGCCCTGGCGGCGTACCCAAACCTGGTCGTGTTGCGAACCTTCTCAAAGGCCTACGGGCTGGCGGGCCTCCGGGTTGGTTACGCCCTCGGTCGGCCCCGGTTGATCGCTGCGATCAGGGCTGTGACGACGCCGTTTTCGGTCTCGGCGGCGGCGGAGATGGCGGCCATCACTTCACTCCAGCTGCAAGACGAATTGCGCGAGCGGGTGGCGGGCATAGTAGAGCGCCGGACTTTCCTGCGGGAGGGCCTGATCGCTGAAGGCTGGGAAGTGCCAGACGCGCAAGGCAACTTTGTCTGGCTCGAATTAGGCCCGGAAGCGGCCCCTTTCGCTGACGCCTGCAAGCGCGCGGGCGTACTGGTCAGGCCTTTCCCGAACGAAGGCGTGCGCGTCTCAGTGGGCGAACAAGAAGGAATCGAGCGGTTCTTGGAAACTGCCGCCACCTGGGTTTAGGGGTTTGTCCCACGCAGCCCATCCGGTATGGGGTATCGGCGCAGGTCAGCGCGTTGCTTAGTTGCCACGGGGACAGACTTGGTGGCTCACCACGTGAGCCACCAAGTCTGTCCCCGTGGCTCACATACGAGGAAAGGGCGCGGCTCCAAGAAGAAGCCCTCGCGCTGCCGGACCTCCCGACCACCACGATTGGCTCGTTTCCGCAGACCACCGCCGTTCGGGCGGCGAGGGCCGCCTGGCGGCGCGGCGAGATGGACGACTCGGCTTATGAGCAGGCCATGCGGGCGGAGATCGCCGACGTCATCGCGGCCCAAGAACGGCTGGGGCTGGACGTACTGGTGCATGGCGAACCGGAGCGCGACGACATGGTGCGCTACTTCGCGGAGAGGCTGGCCGGCTACTGGGCGCCCAGGCACGGCTGGACGCAGTCGTATGGCAGTCGTTACGTCAGGCCGCCGATCCTGTTCGGGGACGTTTCGCGGCCAGCCCCAATCACGGTCCCGTGGACCAGTTACGCGCAAAGTCTGACCGATCGGCCGGTCAAAGGCATGTTGACTGGGCCGGTGACGATGCTCGCCTGGTCGTTCGTGCGCGATGACCAGCCCTTGGCGGCGACGGCCGAGCAGGTCGCCTTGGCGCTGCGCGATGAGGTTGGTGACTTGGAGCGGGCGGGGGCCGCAGTCATCCAAGTGGACGAGCCAGCGCTGCGGGAACTGCTGCCATTGCGCCGTGCCGACCGCGAGACGTACCTGGAATGGGCGGTGAGGGCGTTTCGCCTGACGACGGCCGGGGTCGCCAACGCGACGCAGATTCACACCCACATGTGCTACGCGGAGTTCGGGGACATCCTGGAGGCGATCGCGGCATTGGACCCCGACGTCATTTCGCTGGAGGCGGCCCGGTCCGGGAGTGGCGCGATGGCCGAATTGGCATGTTCGGGCCATGCCGGGGCGGTTGGTCCGGGCGTGTGGGATATCCATTCGCCTCGCGTGCCCGCCGTCGAGGCGTTAGCGGCGAGGATTCGGGCCGCTCAGGACGTCTTCGGCGACCGCGCCTGGGTCAACCCCGACTGTGGCCTGAAGACGCGCCAGCCGACGGAGGTCGATGCCGCCCTCACCAATCTGGTGGCGGCGGCTCGCCTGGTCCGGGCCGAGGCTCCCCCGGGGCTAGCTGCCGCATCCCCGGCTTGAGGGCGCCTAGCTGCCCAGCTCCTCCGGATTGACCTGGCCGATGCCGTCTGGTCGGGGCGGCGGCATCGGCGACGGCTGCCTGTGGCCGCTGAGCGGCACCGAACTTGCCAAGTCGCGCGGACCCGCCACTATGACGCGCTGTGGCGCGGTGCGGTGGGTTTGGTTGGCGGCGATGAAGACCGCCGAGAGTTGTTGGTGCTGATGGACGCTGCCCTGGGGCTTGAGGTAACACGGCAGTCTTACGAGCCGGCGCTGGCGGCAAACGGTGTAGCGGCGTCAGGGCGCAGTGCCGCCCGCGACCTCGCTCGCCTAACGCAGGTGGGCTTGCTGGTCAGCCATGGTGATAACCGAGGTCGGCGTTACACGCCCGGACTGGTGCTGGAGCGCCTGCGCGCCGGGGTCATCCAGGCGCGGCCAGCGGCGCCAGCATCCGACCCCTTCGCCTAACCGCCCCACGAGATCTCCTCCCTTCGGCCCGACCCCACGAACCATCCTTCCGCGCTCGGACCTTTAGCGGGCCTCCGGAGTCGCGTCTTTGCGCAGACGTCCCGAGAAACCAAGACCCGGTTCATTCGCCAAAGCTGCGGTGGCGGAGTGAACTAGGTTTGGATCCA
>JAIRNM010000135.1 GCA_031258055.1 Bifidobacteriaceae bacterium | reverse complement strand
TCTCCGAAGCCAGTGCGTCGGCGTACAAAGCAGAAGCCAACCGCCACGCCTCCCGCGCGTCTGCAATTGCTGTTCCTGTGGAAGCAGCCAGAGGAGCGTAGGACTCAACCCAGTTGAGTGGCATGTCAGGCAGGCGGTCGGGCGGACTGGTTCGATCTCGCTCGGAGAAGACAGCTCTCAGTGCGGCGCCAAGCTGCCCTGCGTCCAGCAGACCGGACTCCTCCAGCAAAACGACGTCTACCAGGTCTTTCATACGGGACGACGGTCGGTCATGCGCGTACACTCTCGCCATCGCGTGCAGCTTCTCGGCCACTTGTCGCACCACGTTTGTCGCGGCGATCATAAACTCAGGAGAACCCAGCAGGGGCCTGACCACCAGCAGATCGGAATCTGCTGCGCTGCCAGCATCGCGCGTAACCACGTCAAGAGCCAACGTACCGAAGCTCGACCCTGAGTAGTACACATCGACCGTTGTGCGCCAAGACGATGGCTCTTCGTGTAACCGCAAACTGCGCGGAGGGCGAACCGAAAAGGTGAAACCGTCACCGGCGTCAGCGCTCAGGGACGCAACCAAGACTTCGTGGAGGCTTTGCGCTGTCATGTGGATCATTCCAAGGCGCAACACGTCTAGGTCCCGGGTACTCCGTGCCGCAAGCCCGAGGCGCAACTCAAGGTTGAATCCGCCTTTGAGCACCCAGGCCGGGTCTTGTGCCAGGCGCGCTAAGACTCTCTCGAAGGCCAAGCGGTTACGGAGTCTAATGGCAGGCACTCCTTGTGCCGAAGCAAGGTTGCGAATCTGTTGATTGAGGGACTCCACCGCGCCACTAGGCATGATCAACCATCCTTCCGAGCGCTCTCTCCAGGCGCAGTGCCGCCCGCTCCGACGCGGAGTAGGAAGCCGCGATGATCTCGCGGCGAGTTACCGCACCGCGTTCCAAGGCGTCCACGACGGCCTGGTCGACGTGCTCTTGGGAGATCGGCCAACCTGCGGCATCTACCAGGGTGCGCAACGGAGTGGTCACCCGCCACCCGCGCCGCTGTTCGACTTCGTTTTCATCCAGAGTTCCAAGGTGCACCTGAACCAGCTTGTCTTCCTTCCGGAACGGCGGAGGCACCGTCAGGTGGGTCTTGGTAGGCACGAGATCGGAGAGTTGATGGACATACAGAGCGGAATCATGCGAGACCACGCCAAGGTTTCGGCTCCACACGCTCCACAGGACATACTCATCATCCTGCTCGGTTGGCCATCCCGCGAGCCGGAACAGGCCGCGATCAACCCGAACCCAGTTGCCAGCCCCGACATGGTAGCGCTGCACGGGGTACGAATAGCCGAAATCCAAAGCTTGGGCCGCGCTGAAATAGCCGGCTTGAGAATACGCCAGAGCGTTCAGTTGGCGGCGCCGGTCGCGCGGGTCAGCAGACACAGGGCAAGCCTACCTTGGTACATACTGAATCACTATTACAGTTTTTCGCGGCCTCGCTTCGCCAAACTGTAACTACCTTTGGCTTACACGTACCACCGGGCGGGATTCTCCTGCCACTTCATCGCCGTGGCCCTAGCGGCCCGGGGCTGACCTGGCCGAGCGATACCCCGGCACGGTCAGCACCGCGTCAGCGCAGGCCGAATACGATCATCAGCGCGCGGTCGAGGTCCGCCAATTCTGAGGCCGCGAGCCGACCGGCGAAGTCCCCTAGCCTCATCTGGGCGTCCAATGCCGCTGTTTGCTCGACCAAGACAAGCGTTGCCACACCGTTAATCTCAATCTGGGGCCGGAAATCAGTCGGAAGCGCTTTGGTTGAAGTCGGCGCTACCAGCACCGTCGCCAGCGGCAGGTAGTCGGACAGTACCACCACGCCATAGCGTTGTCCGCGCTGCTCATGACCCTCCGGGTTCCGGGCTCCGCGCAGCTTGTAGATGTCACCACGCACGGAGCGATTCCATTTCTTGTGCCACTTGGCGGGACTCTTCCCGGTCAACCGGGTCATTCCGAACTGCCTCGGCTTGATCACGCACCCGCGTCAAGAGCGCTTCCCGCTCGGCCGCCCGAATGGCATCTCGCACCACCTCGGACCGGTTCCGGCCGGTCAACTCCACCAATGCCTTCAGTGCTCGCTCAATTTCCTGATCAGTCCGAATAACCACCTGTGTCATGTGAATAAGATACTAGATACAAGAACAAATACAGGACGACAGACAAAGCTGCGGCGGCTCGCATGGACTTGCCAATGTCCACATTCGAACTCGCTACCCCCGACTGCACCGTGGCTGTGGGGTGACCAGGTTGAGCTGACGGTCCGCCGCTAGGGCGATCAGGTCTTCGTCGTGGCTGATCAGGAGCACCACAGCGCCATCCGTGGCGAGACTCCGGATTTGATCAGAGATTGAGCCTAAATGGCGCCGGTCCACCCCGGAACTCGGTTCGTCGAACACCACGATTGGCCGTCGCGCCACCCTGGCCGCCGCCACCACCAGACGCTGTTGCTGCCCGCCCGACAGGGCTAGCGGATGGCGTTCAGCTTCCGCCGCTAAGTCCAGATCCGCCAGGATCGTTTGACAGGCGTCGGCATCCAACGGTCCGGGCGCCTGGGTGGCAGCCAGTTCAATCTCAGCTCGCACGCTCACGGCGAAGAGCTGGCGTTGAACGTCCTGCATGACAATGGCACTGAGCCGGTGCCGGGCCCGCCGCCGCAAAGGCCGACCGCGCCAAGTCACCAGCCCTGCCGATCGCTGCAGACCGGTGACAATCCGGGCCAGAGTCGTCTTGCCAACGCCGTTCGCGCCCCGGACGGCGGTCACCTGACCAGCCGGAAAGGCCGCGCGGTCGAGCGCCAGCACCAAGCGCCCGCCCAGTCGGCAACGGACGTCGACCCGTTCCAGGCCCATCTCATCTCCCCCGCTGCCGATGCCGGCAGCTCTTCCCGCACCGATCTTGTCACCGCCCGTGCCGCTCGCTCCGTCTGCGCCCGCCCCCGGACTCGCGCCGCGTACGCTGGGCC
>JAIRNM010000124.1 GCA_031258055.1 Bifidobacteriaceae bacterium | reverse complement strand
AGCGCTGGCCAGACCCTGTCCGAGCGGGCCGGTCGACATCTCGACGCCGGCAGTGACCCCATGTTCAGGGTGTCCAGGTGTGATTGATCCGGCCGTGCGCAGGGACTTCAGGTCGTCCAAGGAAATGTCGTAACCGGCCAGGTAGAGCTGGGTGTAAAGCATGATCGAGGTATGTCCGGCGCTGAGGACGAAGCGGTCCCGGCCTGGCCAGGCTGGGTCGGCTGGGTCGTGGTTCATCAGGCGCTGGAAGAGCAGGTAGGCGGCACCGGCTAAGGAAATCGCGGTGCCTGGATGGCCGGAACCGGCCTTCTCAACCGAATCGGCGGCAAGGGCTTTGGCCGTGGCAACGGCTTCGTTATCGAGGTTGGTCCAATGGAGGGCTTTTGACATGCCAACCATCCTAGGACGGCGTTTTCGCCGGGGCTCAGACCACCGGCCCGAGTCTCGTTCGCCGCAGAACCCATCCGATAACGGGTTCCCCGACCGCCGGGGGCTCTCGCCGGCCGCGCTTTGCGCTAGTCCGAGTGCGGCTCGGCCCTGCGTCAACGCGGGTGGCGAAGGGTGTTCTACGACACTCGCCTAACGCGAAAGTGAACGTAAGCCAAGGTCAAACGGCCACGTTCAACGTTCTGCCCGAACCGCACTTTCCCGAATGGCGGCGCCCGCCCAAGGCGGGCTGGGTGGCTAACCCAGTAGTTGCCCGCCCGATGGGGCAATATAGGAGGCGTGCGACTGGCGAAGGCGGCGGAGTTGTTTTTGGCCCATCTGTCAGTCGAGCGGGGGTCGAGCCGGGCGACCCTCCAGGCCTATGCCCGTGACCTTGGCAAATACCTTGACTTCCAGGGGGACGTGGACCTGGCCGAGGTGACTGCCCAGCTAGTTGAGGAGTTCCGGGACCAACTGATGGCCGGTGGGTTGGCGGCATCGTCGGTGGCTCGGACTATGTCGGCTGTGCGCGGGCTGCACCAGTTTGCGGCGGCGGAAGGCTGGACCAACGCCAACCCGGCGAAGTCGGTGGTGCTGCCCCAACTGGGCCTCCGGCTGCCCAAGGCCTTGACCGTTGAGCAAGTGTTCGCGCTGATCAAGGCGGCGGGGGAGGACCTGACAGCGGTCGCGCTGCTGGAAGTGCTATACGGTACGGGCGCCCGCGTCTCGGAAGCGCTCGGTCTGGACGTGGATGACCTGGGTGCTTTGGACGCCAGCGGCAGTGGCGGGGACCAACTCTTCCTCCGGGTGCGGGGCAAAGGCGACAAAGAGCGGATCATTCCGGTCGGAGCCTATGCCCGGGCCGCCCTTGATGCCTATTTAGTGCGCGAACGGCCTGCCCGGGTCCAACGGGGCGGGGGAACGCCAGCCCTGTTCGTCGGCGCGCGGGGACGGCGCCTGTCCCGGCAAGCCGCCTTCGAATTAGTCCGGGCGGCCGGTCAAGCCGTAGGCCAGCCCGGTGTCACCCCGCACACCCTGCGGCATTCCTTCGCGACCCATCTGCTCCAAGGCGGGGCTGACTTGCGGGTCGTGCAAGAGTTGCTGGGACACGCCTCGCTCACCACCACCCAGATCTATACGAAGGTGACTCCTGACCATCTGCGCGAGGTCTACCGGACGGCCCATCCCCGCGCAGTCTAGTCGGCGCCAACGCTCCTCTCGCCTGAGCCGCTTGCCCAACAGGCGCCGGAGCGGGCGGCCGAAAGCATCGGCAGCGCGCTGGAGCCTGAGCACTGCCAACAAGCGCTGCCAACAAGGGGCGGCTCGCGCCTTGGGAGCCATGCGGGAGCGCTGCGGCGAATTGATGCGGAGCGGGCGAATCCGGACCCGACTTTTGTGCCTGAAGCCGTGCTCCGCGAGCACCGGCGGGGCAACCTATCACCCGTTGCGAGACGCCCTTAGCGCCTGCTAGCCTCAAGCATTTCCGCTGATCAACGCGCGGATTTGAGCATGATAGGCAGGACAAGCGAATGGGCGACGAAGACATCAAACAACCACTGCTGGACGGATCGGAGACCGAAGGCCAGGAGGCTGAATCGGAGCCTCAATCCGGCCCGTCAAGCAAGGCGAAGAAGCAACGCGGTAAGGGCCGGATCGCCCTGATTACGGTCGGCGCCGGGTTCGTGCTCGTGGCTGGCGGCGGCGGAGTCGTCTACGGCACGCAGCACTCCAACCCGTCGTTTTGCAACGCGGTTTGCCACACGCCGATGGACCCGTATGTTGAGAGCTATAAGCAAGGAACATCCACCAACCCGCTCCAGGCTGATCTGGCGGGTCCCTTGAATGTGACGGTCCACAAGGACGCCCCCGACCAGGTGGTGTGTTTGGATTGCCACACCGAGGGCATTGGCGAGCAACTCGAGATGGGAACGCATTGGTTGACAGGTGATTACACCTATCCGTTGGAGCCCATCACCTTGGTCGCGGGAGAGGTCACAAAGGAGGGCCAACTGAGCGGGACGACTTTCTGTCTGCGCGAAGGTTGCCACGTCGGAGTGGAGTCAACGGACGACTTGAAGCAGGTGTTGGCCGATCAGCCGCGTAACCCGCACGATTCGCACAACGGCCTAATGGAGTGCACGTTGTGCCACCGGACGCACGAGCAATCAATGATGTGGTGTACGCAGTGCCACGCTGACGCGGAGGTGCCGGAAGGCTGGCTGACCTGGACCGACCAGCAATCGCAGCTAAAGGAAGCCGAAGCAGGCTCCTGAGTCAGGTGCCCCACGTCACCCCCCCGCATAGTTAGCGTCATCCATTTAGGCGAAGCCCCCAACCACTCGCACCCGCATAGCCTCTGCGCGTGGTCGCAGGACCTCAGGATGGCGCCGGAGCGACCGCCTCGGTCGGCAGCACCTCCCTTTGGCATTAGCGTTGGCTATTGGCGTGGCGGTGGTTTTACTGGGCTGGGTTTGTGTCCTTGGAGGATGAAGCGGTGGTGGATTATGGGTTGTTGATCGGGGTCTAATTCGGGGGGTGGAGTGAATTCTGGTATGCCGTCTTGCCTGATCCCGAGATGCCAATATGGTTCACGGTCTCTGGGTGGTTCTATAAGCGCATGATGATGACGGCATAGCAACACACAATTCGATAGGCAAGTGTCTCCGTCCACATACCAGGGTTGTATGTGGTGCGCTTCAGTCAACCCGACCGGCATGTCACAATTCGGGAACACACAACCTTTATCTCTAAGCTCTAACGCGGCTCTTAGCGGCCCGGTCACTAACCGCTTGTCTCGGCCAACATC
>JAIRNM010000121.1 GCA_031258055.1 Bifidobacteriaceae bacterium | reverse complement strand
GACGCGCGCGGCTTCCATTTGGACCGCGCCGCCGCCCACCCCTCGCTCTTGACTGACGACCCGGTCGCGCAGTTGACCAGTGCCTTGCCCGATGCCGTCAACCCCCCCGCGCGCGCCAGCGCCCGGCCGACAGTAGCGCCAACGCGGCGGCCGGATCGAGGCGGCGCCGGGGCGGCGATGCTAACCAACGGCGCCCGGCTCTATGTTGACCACGCCCACCCGGAGTACTCGGCGCCGGAGACGGCGAGCGCGCGCGAAGCGGCGCTGTGGGACAAAGCCGGCCAGTCGATTATGGCTGAGGCGGCGCGAGCGCTGGCGCGGACTGGTTCGCCGGTTTCCTTGTACAAGAACAACACTGACGGCAAGGGCGCCTCCTACGGCACCCATGAGAACTATCTGCTGGGGCGGGCGCTTGACTGGGATTTGTTGGTGGCGGCGCTGGCGCCCTTCTTGGTGACCAGGCAGATCTTTACGGGGTCAGGCCGGGTCGGATTGGGTGCGCGTTCTGGGGAGGCCGGCTTCCAGCTGTCGCAGCGGGCCGACTTCATCGAAGCGCTGGTCGGCTTGGAAACCACCTTGAACCGGCCGATCGTCAACACCCGCGACGAGCCGCACGCCGACCCGTCGCGTTGGCGGCGGCTTCATATCATCGCTGGTGATGCCACCATGATGGATTTGGCCACTTATCTGCGCCTCGGTATCACGGGCCTAGTGCTGCGGGCCATTTGTCTAGCCCCAACTAGCCGGGTCGAACAGTTGGCAGCGCAGGTGGCCTTAGCGGACCCGGTCGGAGACTTCCAGCGAATCAGCCGAGACCTAACGGTTAGCCAAATGATCGCCCTGAAAGCGGGCGGCTCCGTCACCGCGATTGACCTGCAACGGCTTTACGCCGATTTCGTGGCCCGGTCCGTCGAATTGCCTGACCGTGAACAAGCCGAGTTGATTGAGCGTTGGTCACAGCTACTGGATGGGCTGGCCAGCGATCCGCTGTCGCTCAGCCGAGCGGTCGAATGGGTAGCCAAATACCAAGTCCTCGAATCGCTCCGCCAGCGCGGCGGCCTGACTTGGGATCATCCCAAGTTGCGGGCTGCGGACCTGCGTTGGACCGACGTCGACCCGGCCCGCTCCTTATTCAGCCGCCTGGAGGCGAGGGGAGCGGTCGAAAAGCTCTTCGATGAACGCGAAGTGGCTTGGGCGGTCAAGCATCCGCCCACTTCGACCCGCGCCTACCTGCGCGGCGAAGCCTTGGCCCGCTATCCGGATTCGGTCGTCAGCGCCGGTTGGGATTCGCTGACCCTGGCTTGGCCGGACGGCGCCGCCCGGATCGTCCTGCCCAATCCGTTCGCCGGCGACCGTAGCGAAGTCGAAGCGATCTTGGCCCAGTCCGCCTCCGGCCCGGACCTAGCTGAGAAGCTGGCTGGAGTTGACCTTGTCTGACCGGGGCGCTGCCAGAACCCGTGCTTGGGACCGTTACGGCCGCGATGTTTTGTCGAACGACCCGTTGCGGCCTAAGTTGACGGCATCGGGCAAAGTTGTAGCCGAACTGGGCTTGGTCGTGGAGGACGCGGAGACGGGTTGGGTTGGGGCCATTGTCAGAGTCGAGAAGTCCGGCGGCATGCTGGTTGCCGCTCTGGAAGACCGGCGCGGACGGGTGCGGAGCTTCCGATTGGGGCCGGGGTTTCTGATTGAAGGCGAGCCGGTCGCCCTCGTGCTTGGCGCGGACCGGCCGCGGCCTAGCCACATCAAGCGACGGACAGCCTCGGGTTCGGTGGCGCTGGACGGTGTCCGAGCGCGGGTCGCCAGGCCGTCGCGGATCTGGGTGGAGGGGCGGCACGATGCCGAATTGGTCGCCAAAATCTGGGGCGAGGACCTGGCCTTGGAGGGCGTGGTGGTAGAGATGCTGGATGGTGTTGACAATCTGCCAGAAAAGGTCCGGCGCTTCTCTCCGGCGGCGGGCGAGGCGCGGCTTGGCGTGCTGGTGGACCACCTAGTGGCGGGCTCTAAGGAGCAACAGATTGCCGATGCGGTGACGGCCGAATGTGAGGCCGGGTCAATTCTGGTTGTGGGACACCCGTTCGTGGACATCTGGCAGGCGGTCAAACCGCAGCGACTAGGCTTGGCGGCCTGGCCGCAGGTGCGGCGCGGAACCGACTGGAAGACTGGCGTGCTGACGGCGCTCGGCTGGCCGCATCGCGACCAGTCCGACATCGCCGCGGCTTGGCGGCGGATCCTCGGCTCAGTCAACCAGATAGCCGATCTTGAACCGGCCTTGACCGGGCGGGTCGAGGAGCTAATCGACTTCGTGGCCACCCTCACCACTGGCAGTTAGGCCGATCCTGAGTGGCCAGTTCCCGGTCAACGGCGCGTCGCGAAACGAACGGCAGCCGACGCCGACCGGTTGCCCGATCGACGTCGACTGCCGGAGCCAGCGCTCGCCATTGCCGCGCTGAATGCTTGCGCCGCTACGCGGGCATGTCGTCGAAGGTCCAGTCGGCGTTGGCGGCTTTGGCGCCGCAGACGTAGCCTTGGAAGAAGGCCCAGCCGTTGCACAGACCACCGGCGATCATCTGGTAACCGCTGCCCAGGCGCCAGCCGACGGAGTTGCCGGCCGCGAACAAGCCGGGAATCGGGTTCCACTCCTTGTCCAAGACCTGGCCGAATCGGTCGTTCTTGACGCCACTGGATGTGCAGTAGAAGTGGCACTCTGCCCTGGTCGCACTGTAGGGCGCTCCCTCGACGGCGTTGAGGAACTTCGGCAGCTTGCCGTAATCGTCGTCAACGCCGCTGGCGCAGATCTCGTTGTACCGGTCCACCGTGGCGCGCAGCACCGCCGGATCGACCTCGATTTTCTCGGCCAGCTCCTCAATCGTGTCCGCCTCATGCACCACCCACTGACCCTCGAAGCCGGAGGCCCATTGGTCGGCAGTGAGCGGGAACAAGGTGCTGGGCATCTCGAAATCATTGGTCGGGCGGATCTGCCAATAGTAGTTCACGCCCGCTGGCAGCTCGGCGATCAGATGGGTGTGGTCCAGCCAGGAGGACGACTCGTTGCGGAAACGCCGACCGGCGGTGTCGACCTGCAGGAACGGCCAGAACCAGTAGCCGGTGTCCTCCCAGGACTGGAACGACGGGTCGATTTGCTCCATGACGGCGCCAACCCAGCACATCATCTTGTGGCCGCTGCCGTCATCCATCGTTTCCTTGGTGGTGATGGGGGAGGTCTCGGTGACGCGGGCGTTGTAGACGCGGTAGTTCCTGGCGTATTCGCGCAGCCATGGGTTGGCGAAAGCCTCGATCATTTCCTCGTTGCCGCCATAGGAGCCGGAGGCCACCACAACGCCGCCGGAGGCCTTGTAGTAGACGTAGTCGCCGTCGTCGTCCTTCTGGGCAATAACCCCGGTCACCCTGCCGTCGGCGTCCTGGGTTAGGACGCGGGCGGTGGTGTTGTAGTGGATCTCGCCGCCGTTGGCCTCGATCCAATCGTGCACCACGTTGTTGAACTTCTCCAGATTGTCGCCGCCGCTGTCGTCGAAGTTGACATGGGTGGACATGTTTTGGAAGAGGCTGCGCGGCTTTTCTGGGTCTGCCGGAGCGCCTACGCCCTGTAGCTGGCCCATGGGGCCGCCCGCAGGTATGAGGATGTCCTCAGTCACTTGGTCCAGCACGGAGCCGCTGTGCCACACCCAGCTAGCCAGCAGACCTTGGTCGCAACGCCCCTGCAATTCGTTGAATATCTTCTGGAACAACTCGTACTTGTCAATCTCCGGCATACCTCCTTCGATCATGTACCTCGCGTTGGAGAAGGCGATGCCGCTGCCGGAGATGTGGGCGGTGCCGTTACGCTCCAGCACCACTGTTTTCGCACCGGCTTTGACGGCGCTGTAGGCGGCGATCTCGCCAGCTACCGCGGCGCCGATTACCACCACGTCGGCTTCAACGGTCTCCGCGCAGTCCTCGGGGGTGATATCTGGCGGGGTTCCCAACCAGTCGATCGGGTTTCTGGCGTCGCCCAACGCTGGATACTTGTCGGTGTCCAGCTTGGCGGGGCCGGTCGATTCCCCGCCCCCGCCGCCGCCGTCGTCGCCACTGGATGGCGAGCAGGCGGCGAGTCCGGCCAGTGCGGCCGCGCTTCCCACGGTGACGGCGGTGCCGCCTAAGAACGATCTTCTGGAAACAGTCTTATTCTTCCCCTCCGAGCTGGGGCTGCTCTTTTCTTTAGCCATAAGCCGAAGCTTATTAGCGGCCCTGACCGACCACAAGGGTCCGATTTCGCGGGCATTTGACAGTGAGGCAGCACGGGGTCCGCCTAGCTTCACGTAACAGGGTCCGCTTGGGGCACCGCGGTGAAGGCGCGGAGGATCGGGAGAGCTTCTAACAGCGAACCGGAGACACAATAATCGGCCGCCGCGACCACGGCCGGTTTGCCGCCGTATGCGATCGACAGCCCGGCCGCGTCCATCATGTCAAGGTCATTGGCGCCGTCGCCGATCGCAGCCACTTTATCCAAGCCCAGCCCCAGCTTCCCGGCCCATTGGCGCAGCGCCGCCGCCTTGGCCGCCCGGTCGACCACGGGGCCGGTGACGTTACCGGTGAGGACGGCATCGGCCACCTCTAGGAGATTGGCGCGATAGAAATCCAAGCCCAACTCCACGGCTAAGGGCTCCACCATCTGGAGGAAACCGCCGCTGACCGCGCCGACCGCCCAACCCTCGGCTCGCAGCGCGGCGATGAGCGGGCGGGCGCCAGGCGAAAGCGACACTTGAGCCCGGGCCTGGTCAACAGCGCTGGCAGGCAGGCCGCGCAGAGTGGCGACCCGCTCGCGCAAAGAGGCGGCGAAGTCCAGTTCACCGCGCATCGCCCGCTCGGTGATAGCGGCGACGGCCGGGCCGCTGCCCGCCAGGTCCGCCAGTAGGTCAATTCCTTCGGTGCTGGTCAAAGTCGAATCGACGTCCATGACCAGCAGGTTCGTAAAGCTCATTGCTCGACGTGGGCGCCCTTGGGCACCACCGTGATGCCGCCGACTGTGACGGCGTATCCACGCGAGCGGTCAAGTTCGTGGTCTATGCCGATGGTCGCGCCGGGGGCGACAGTCACCGATTTGTCAATGATCGCGCGGTTGACGTGGGCGTGCCGACCGACTTCGACATCATGCAGGACGACCGAATCGGTCACCTGTGACCAGGAATGCAGATGCACTCCAGGCGAGACCACCGACCCGGAAATGGAGCCGCCGGACACGATCACGCCAGGCGAAACCAGCGAACGCGAGGCGTGGCCCAGGCGGCCTGGCTCAGCATGGGTGAACTTAGCGGGCGGCTGTCCGGTGTTTCCGGTGATCAGAGGCCAACGCCAGTTGTACAAATTGAAGATTGGCACCGTCGAAATCAGGTCGCGGTGGGCGTCGTAGTAGACGTCCAGGGTGCCGACATCGCGCCAGTAGGCGCGGTCGCGGTCGGTCGAACCGGGCACATCGTTGTACTTGAAGTCATAGAACCCGGCGGCGCCGCGCTCCACGAAGGCCGGCACGATATCTCCGCCCATGTCATGGCGGGAAGAGACCTTGGTGGCGTCAGCCAAGACCGCCTCAACCAGGGCCTCAGCGTTGAAGACGTAGTTCCCCATCGAGGCGAGGACCGAGCCTGGGTCGTCCGCCAAGCCAACGGCGTCGGTTGGTTTCTCGCGGAATTCTTTGATGAAGCCAGGCCGCTCCGGGTCGGTTTCCAAGACACCGAACTGGTCCGCTAGGCCAATAGGCTGGCGGATGCCGGCGACCGTCAGATCAGCGCCGGAGTCGATATGCTGGCGGACCATTTGCGAGAAATCCATCCTGTAGACGTGGTCGGCGCCGACCACCACCACGATGTCTGGTTTCTCGTCGTCGAGGAGATTCAACGACTGGTAGATCGCATCGGCTGAACCGAGGAACCAGTTCTTGCCTTTGCGCTGCTGCGCTGGCACCGGCGCGACATATTGATGCAGCAGCGAGGACAGGTTCCAAGTGGACGCGATGTGGCGGTCCAGCGAATGAGACTTGTACTGGGTCAACACAACGATCTGGAGGTAGCCGGAGTTGACCAGGTTGGATAAAGGAAAGTCGATCAGGCGGTAGATGCCGCCGAACGGTACGGCTGGCTTGGCACGGTCGCGGGTGAGCGGCATCAGCCGCTTGCCTTCGCCACCCGCCAGCACGATCGCTAAGACCCGGGGAGTAGCCATGCCTAGGAAGTTACCCTTTCTCGCGTCGGCGCGGGGGCTTCGCCTGGGATTTTCTTATCTTTCTGGGACGCCGCTCGCGACACCGCCGGAGCCCAGTCAGCTTGCCTGCCCAACCAGCCTACCGGTTGCCCAGTGCGGTCTCCAGACGTAAGGACGCAAGAGCTCTCCGGCAGTGATCCGGATAGCTCTTCGCGTCAGAGAGGCATGGGAAGCTTGTTACATGGCGAGTTCACCGGCGCGGTCGCGCGCTGTCCCGTGGGACCGGATCGAACCAGACCGGCTGGTCTTGGTAGCTGGACCCGAAAGCCTGCTGGCGGATCGGGCCGTTGCCCGGCTGGGGCGTCTGGCGCGCGAGGAGCACCCGGAGTTGGACTTGGTGGAAATCGACGCCGCCAGCGCCGAACGTGACGCTTTGGCGGAGGCTGCTTCGGGTTCGTTGTTCGCTGAATACACCGTCGTTGTGGTGGACGCTTGCGAAAAGGCCAACAGCGATTTCGCGGACGGCGCCGTCGCTTACATCAAGTCGCCCAACTCTGAGGCGATGGTCGTTTTCCGGCACGCCGGTGGCCGGGGCGGAAAGAAATTGGTGGACGCACTCAAGGCCGCCAAAGCGGCCGAGGTCAACGCCAGTTCGATCCGATACGACCGCGACAAAGAGATTTTCGTCCAGAGCGAGTTCAGGCGCGGCGGGCGTCAGGTCGACGGCTCAGCGGTTCGGGCGCTGGTCGAAGCGGTCGGCTCGGATCTGCGGGAATTGGCGTCCGCTGCCGAACAGTTGATGGCGGACACGAGCGGTGTTATTGACGCAAAAACGGTCGAACGCTATTACGGTGGCCGCCTCGAAACGACTTCGTTCAAAGTCGCGGACGCTGCCGTAATCGGCGATGTCGGTGAGGCTCTCCGTTTAGCTCGCTACGCCTTAGATGCTGGCGTTGATCCGGTGCCGATGATCGGGGCCTTGGCCTCAAAGCTGCGGACTCTGGCGAAGGTCGGTGGTGCTGTTCAGGCCCGCAGAGACCCGATCAAGGATTTCGGTATGACCAGCTGGCAGGTTGACCAAGCCCGCCGGGTGCTGCGCAAATGGAACGGTGCTGGTCTG